>DASYFQ010000095.1:0-27173 GCA_036498345.1 Steroidobacteraceae bacterium | reverse complement strand
GGCAGCGCGGCGAAGTCGCGAGCGAAGGGTCATCAAGTGGAGGGCCCACGATCGATGCGACAATCTCCCAAGGCCCCAATCGGTCGGTCCGGGGGTCGGCGGTTTAACGGGTCGAGGCAGGCGCTCGGTCGGGCAACGACCTCGCAATTTCGGCGTCACCGTAGACGCCTCTGAGTTTCCCGTATCGAGCGAAGTCTCTAATCATCGCAAAATAGTGCGGCGCGTAGCGGGTGGATACCCGCTCCCCACTGCCTGCCGCGATCTCGAACAGCGTCATCCCGTGTTCCGCTCGCGGATATACCGCCAGCGTGAACGGTAGATCATCGGCGATGAGCGATTTAACACGACGACTGGTCTCTGCACTCGGAGCTTCGTAGTCCTCTCCACCCAATATCCACAACTGCGGCGTCGTATTGGAGCGCAGGGCCGGCATCGGATCATAGTGAAACGGTGTGCCCCACTTGAATTGCGCACTCATGTCCCGGAGTTGCGATTCCGAGTAGGGCAGCAGAGCGTAGGTGTAATTGCCGTGCAGATCCTTGTACCACGGCGCATCTTTGTACTTCGCTCTGACAGTGTCGAATTGCTCGAATCCCTCGGTAAACCCGCTCGCAATGACGGTCTCGGCAGCCCGTGCAACCTCCAGCGCGTTGGCGATATCCGCCGATGAGTGGCCTCTTTCGCGCATTTCGATTTCAACTTCCTGCTGGTCTTCGTCGATCACGCTCACTGCGAGGCCGAAGCAAACGATGACAAAGTCCACATGCGCGCGATTGGCCGCAAGCGGCGCTACCCATCCGCCTTGGCTTCCGGCCTGATATCCGATCCGTCCTGCACGCCTTCCGGAAAGGCGCTTGGCTTCGCGCATTGCCGCGACATCATCGTCGGCCAGCAAGTCGAAATCCTGACTGTAACTGCCCTCCGACCCGCCGGTTCCGCGCTTGTCAAACACAAAAGTGCCGACGTTCTCGGCCGGCAGCATCCTCTGCAGCGCATTGAACTGCCGGGCCGAGTCGTGCTCGGCACCGTGCAGCAATATGACGATTGGAACGATGCCTGTGCCTTTCGGCAAAATCAGCCGCCCTGCGAGCGTTGCGCCGTGGCTCGTGAATGTCGTGTCCGTCACCTCGAACCGGAGGCGTCGCCCTTCTAGCCCATCAAAATTGATGCGCCCGGCCCCGCACGCAGAGAAGCGGGCGGATTTGCCGTCCGGCCGTCCGGTCCAGCCATACGAACTAGTCCACACTCCACCGCCTTTCTCGGTCAACGCGCCGGTCGTGCCGTCAAAGCGGCGCCACCGGAGGGTATTGCCCTCGGAAGGTGCGATATCGACAATGCCACCATCGGACAGCCGATAACTTCCGACGTGGCAGTCCATCGTTTCCGCGGCGCGGGCGACTGGGGCCACTAGGGACATGCACAAGGCGCCGGCACAGATCGCGAAAATGGTTGCCTTGCCCAAGCGTTCAGGTTCCGGCCTACAAATCGTCATGTTCTCTCGCATCGTGGTGCCAACATGGCCGCCAGACTAGCGAACCACCGGCACCCCGTATTGGACCAATTCAAGGTGGGAGCCGCCGGCTGGACGGCGATCTTTCAGTGATTGCGAGCTTGGCTGGTTAAGCGAGTCCAAGAGTACAATGAACGGCCGTTGATCGATTCAGGACGGACCGGTAAATGCTGCGACAGTTCAGCGGAGCCACAGTACGAAGAGTAATTGACCGGAGCGATGCCCGCGTTCCGGAGCATGCCCATGATTGGCCCGTGCTGTCGATCTTCGTACTGGGCCGCTACCTCAACGAGACGGAACTGGGAGAGGCTCTAATCGCCGGCCCCTCGGCTGTTTTGTATCGGGCCGGAGCCGCACACCGCAACGCCGTTGGGTCCGTCGGCTTTGAGCAGATCGAGATTGAATTCGACCCCGCCTGGCTTGGACGCGAACTGGTGCCTGCGGCGCCAGTTTCACGCTGGCTCGGCGGACACACTGGCGCCGAGGCCCGAAAGTTGGCGCGATTCTGCTCGGTGGAAGCAGACGAACGGCGTCTTCGCGCCGTTCTTCGACGGTTCGTACAAGGCGCTAACGGTCAAACCGAGCGCGCGGCTCCGAGTTGGGTTCAGGCGATTCATCGACGCCTCCGCCATGACACGACACTGAGAGTCAACACCCTGGCCCGGGAGGTGGGGCGACACCCGTCTTGGTTCGGAGCCGCCTATCGAAAGGCGACGGGTGAAGGACCGATGGAAGCGGCTGCCCGATTCCGCGTCGAGCGCGCGGCGCGCGCATTGCGCGAGACCGACCACTCGTGCGTAGACATCGCGCTCGAGGCAGGGTTTTGCGATCAGAGCCACATGAACCGGACGTTTCGCCGCTTGCTTGGGCGCGCGCCATCCGAGGTGAGAGAGGATCGAACGGCCTTTCGCGAGATGCCCTCCAACGGTGCGTGTCTCAGAAGCGCACCGAGCCGCTTACGGTGAACCATCTCGGCCGGCCAACGCGCGCAATGTTGAAGGGCGCGCCGACGTCAGCCGCGGTCTGGAAGTACGTGTTGTATTCGGTCTGTGTCAGATTATTGACGTTGGCCGACACTTTCCAACTACGGTGCTCGACCCAAGCGGACAAATTCACCAAATGATAAGCCGCCTGATAGGACGCGTCCTGAGGATCCCAGTAGGATCGCCCGATAAACGACGCCGTCACACGCGAGCCGAATTCGTAGCCGCTGAAATCGTGCTTCCATTCCAGCGTCGTATTCGCGGTATACGACGGGGCGAACGGCACCGTGAGGTCCTTAATATTGGTTTGCAGGCCATTAACGGGATTGACGAAATTCGGTACTGTGCCCCAGGTTGCATGAAGCACGCCTAATCCTGCGCTCACCCTGAATCCTTGCGGCAGTGGTGCGGAGAGGTCGAATTCCGCGCCGTAGTTCGTCGAGGATCCGACATTGGTGGTCAAGTCGACAATGTTGTTCCCCGTCAGTTGCTGGAACAAATACAATCTATCTCGATAGGTGGTATAGAAAATGGCGGCATCCAGCTGCACGCTGTGATCCAGCAAAGACTTCAAGCCCACTTCATAGTTCGTGGCGATCTCGGGACGGTAGGGATGAACTACGAAGTTCTCTTCGATCTCATCGGCAGGGGTGAAGCCGCGCGCAATCGTGCCGTAGACGTTGAGGGTTGGGCTGAACTTGTACTGCACCGAAACCCGGGGCGAGAACTCGTGCTTAGCGAGGTTGTTCGACGCAATGGGCAGAACCAAGCCGGTGACGGGGTCCACGTTGTTGGTGTTCACAGCTCTCAGGGCGCTCGTGTAGTACTCCCCTCGCAGACCCGCTTCGTACTGCCAATTTCCATAATGGTAGGTGAGGTCACCGAACAGAGCGTATTGGTTCTGAGTTTTGTTGTCTCTATCGTAGTCAGTGGCCAGAAGCACTGGATTGACGGGATCTCCGTTGTAGTTGTTATCCGCAGCCAGCGCTTCGCTCTTGTGTCCCTGAAAGAACGCGCCGACGAGCCAGTCCAAGTTCGAACTGCCCGTCGATGCCAGGCGGAGTTCCTCGCTGTAGACTCGGTTGTCGGCATTCTGCTGCAATAAATCGAGGGGAATGGGTTTCTTGTTGAAATCCGTGAGTCCGCGATAGTAGGAAGTGAAGAAGGAGCTCAACGAGGTAAGCGCAAAATTGGCGTTTACCTGATGGTCAAGCTGCACAGCCACGGATTCCATGTGCCGGTTAAATGAGGGAATAAAGTAGTCCCTCACCGAGTAAAGGTACGTTTGCGCGTCAGGCGGCGTGTACATGAGGTTCTGCGAACTCGTATTAAAGTCATCCGCGCTTACCCAGACGTGAAGCTTGTTGTCCTCGTTCGGCGTGGCGACCAGGGTAACGCGGGCGCCATGGTCGTTGGCCGCGCCGTAATCGAATTTGTTGTACGTGTCATAGATATACCCGCCATGAGTGTCGTAGTACACGCTGGCGCGTATGCCGACTTTGTCATCGAGCGGACCGGAAATTACCGCTTCATAATTGCGCGTATCATATTGGCCGAATTCAACGCTCGCCTGGCCTTCCCAAGTGCTGGTAGGATCCTTGGTCACGTACTTGATGGCCCCGCCGACATTGGCGCCACCGAATAAAGTACCCTGAGGACCTTTCAGCACTTCAATGCGTTCAATGTCGATCGGTCTCGCGGTCTGGCCCTCGAACAACTGTAAATCGTTGACGTAGAAACCAACACCTTGCACCACGCCAAAGGCGCCGACGCCGCGTAGCGTCACATCCGGCGTGTTGTCATGCGCCTCGACGATACTGATATTTGAAACCAGGGTGTTCAGATCATCGAGCTGAGTCAGGTGCGCGTCCGCGATCGTTGCGGCGGAGATGGCGGTGATCGACGAGGGGATATCTCGGAGATTTTCAGAGCGCTTTCGCGCGGTGACGACAATTTCGCCGATTTCATCGAGGTTGTTGTTCTCCGAGCTGCCGGCTGACCCGGCGGGGTTATCGCCGGCGGCCCGGCAGACGGTTGCGTTGAAAGCGCCGGTCATTCCCAATGCCATAATGGCCACACCAAGCCGTCCGCGGCCAGCCCGTGATAGGGCCGGGAGACGTGTCAATTTGTGCATAATCACTCCCTTAATCGTCATTTTTATTTCGAGCACTGCAAAAGAAGCGACTGATCGTTTCGAACTGGCCCACCCAGCACTCGCGAGGGAGCATGGAAGCATCGGAAGCCTGTCGGCTAGGGTGAAAGTTACGAAGCGTCTGGAGTATCTTCAGGACTACGGCGTACACCCGTGATCGGGGGCGAGAAGGATGTCGGGGTGCCGATCGCTGAGTGGGATATCACCCCAGACAGTGGCCATGTGCGGGGGGCCGTACCGAAGGACGCGCCGATGCTCACTCCAAAGGCGGCGGATCATCGAGAGCTGGAGCGAGCCGTGTTGCTGAAGATACTCCAGACGCTTCGTAACTTTCACCCTAGGCGCCGGGGTTCCGAAGCTTCCATGCTTCTTCGCGGGTGCTGAGATTGGTTGGGCGCCTTCGTAGTAAAAGGAAACGACATATGTCCCTGCAGAAGTTTGTCCCTACGCCAAAATTTGAAGAGTATAGAGATCGCTTCAAGGATTTTTTCAAGCTTGAACGGCGTGAGGACGGAGTCCTCCTCGTTCAGGCCCACACCAACGGCGGTTCGATTCAGCTCAGCGTGGAAAACCATCGCGCGCTCGGGCAACTCCTCAAGACTATCGGCGCCGATCCTGAGAACGAGCTCTTGATTCTCACGGGATCGGGAAAGGACTTCATGATGGATTCCGACCCTGCGGGCTTCGAACTGGAGCAGGACGAGCTTGAACACTGGGCCTATGAATACGCCTATAAGGATGGCCGGATCAACGTCAGCTCCCTAATCAACGATCTCGAGATTCCGACGATCGGAGTTCTCAACGGACCGGGATTTCACTCCGAAATCTGTTTGATGTGCGATATTTCCATCTGCAGCGACACGGCGGTAATCTTCGATCTGCACTATGACATCGGGTCCGTTCCCGGAGACGGCATTCACAGCTGCTTCCAGGAACTGCTCGGGGCGAAGCGGGCGGCCTACGCCTTGCTGACCGGCGAGGCGATCGACGCGAAGAAAGCCTTGGAATACGGTATGGTCAACGAGGTCGTATCAAGCGGTGAGCTGCTTGCGCGCGCATGGAAGATTGCGGACCACATCATGACCCAGCCGCGGATCACGCGACGGCTGACCACGCAGATCGTTCGGCGTCCTTGGAGGCGGCGCATCGCTGATGATCTCGACGGCGGCTTTGGCATTCAGATGTTTGCGCATCTCGCCAAGAAAGCGGCGATTCACGACCGCGATAATATCGCGTCGACTGTCGACTACGTGAGAAAGGGGCGAAAGAACAATTTCGATTGACATCACGCGCTCGATAATCGGCGAGCCCCCGCGTCGCCTGTGATATACAAACGAATATCGGCGAGTGAACTCGAGGTCAATTGGCAAATGTTGAAAGACGCGCTCCCAAAAATGCGCCTGGGTTGGATCGGCATCGGCCGCATGGGATACGCCATGGCCAAACGCCTGGCGTCCGGCGGTACCGACCTTACCGTCTACAATCGCTCGAGCGAGAAGGCCGAGCCTCTTCGGGCGCATGGAGCGAAGATTGCGGCCGGCATCGCCGACTTGCGGCAGTGCGACGTTGTGTTCGTCATGCTTTCGACCGGCGATGTCGTCAAAGATGTATTGGTCGGGAAGGACGGCCTTCTGACGGGCGGCAATTCGCGCATCCGGCTATTGGTGGACTGCTCCAGCATTTCCGTCGAGATGTCGGCCGAGCTGCGGCAGACTCTCGCGACATCCGGAGTTGCCTTCCTTGCGGCGCCGGTCAGCGGAAACCCGCATGTGGTCGAAGCGGGACAAGCGAGCTTCGTGGTGTCGGGATCACGGGCTGCCTTCGATGAAATTCAGCCGTTCCTGCTAACCATGTCGCGGGCCGCCAGCTACGTCGGAGACGGCGAGTTGGCGAGAGTGGCAAAAATCTGTCACAACGTATGGTTGGGGGCGCTTACCCAATCCCTCGCCGAGGTGACCGTTCTGGCGGAAAAAGCAGGAATGACGAGAACGTCTTTCCTTGATTTTCTGAACGACAGCGCCTTGGGATCGATCTACACCAGGGGTAAGGCGCCGCATTGGCAACGGCTTGATTTTGCCGCTACGTTTACGCCGCCGTTGATGCGCAAGGACATGGATCTCGGGCTTTCCCTCGCCCGCAAACTCGACGCGCCGATGCCGCTGTCATCGATGACTCGCGAAATAATTCAAAACCAGATCAACCAGGGCTTCGTTGACGTCGATTTCTCGACGCTGCTCGTCCTGCAGGCCAAATCCGCGGGGTTGGATCTGGTGCCGGAGGGCGATCAATGATCGGAACCGGACGAACGATGGCACCTGTACGATGCAAAGCCGGCCAACTGGTAGTATGCGTCGGAACGAATCAGCAGGTGAGGGGGGCTTCACTGCTGCGATAAAAACGAACTAACGCTTGCAGGAGAGGGCGATGGGGCAGACATACGCCGTTCCGATCTATTCATTTGCAGACGAGATCCCTGGCGCTCGCTTCGGCATCCGTTCGGAGCTGGTGGCGGCCGGAAACCGCCTGCCGCATCGACATGATTACTTCGAGGTCCTGTTCTTCGTCTCCGGCGGCTCGTCGCAGCGCATTTCCATTCGTGAATATCTCAGCCGGCGCGGCAGCATCTTTTTCATTTCGCCGATGACCGCGCACCAGGTGAGGTTTGATCCGTCCAACCGTTGCTTCATCATCTACTTTGATCTGGCCTTTCTTCGTCCCGATCTTGCGTCGTGCACCGAGATCGATACCGAGCTCCTCGCGCGGGCGCCTGAACTCGCGCCGTTCGCCTATCAGCAGGATATCGACTTCATTCTGTCGGAAGAGGATATTATGCTCCTGAAGACGTTATGCGACCGGATGCTCGCAGAGCGAGCATTCCCGCGGCTGTGTTCAGAGGAGATTATCCGCTCCTGTCTGGTTATTCTGCTCTCCGAGGTCACCCAACGCTATGAGCGGCAGATCCGGGCGCTGACGCGCAATCGCCCCCCCAACGGCGGAGGCGAACAGCGGGTCAAGCGTGTGATGAAGTTCATTGCCGACAATCTTGCGAAGAAAATGTCGCTGACGGGCGCTGCGCAGAAAGTAGCGGTTTCACCGAACTATCTTGCAAGTCTGCTCAAACGGGAGACGGGCAAGACCTTCGTTGAACTCGTGACCGAAAAGCGCATCGACCAGGCATGCGAACTTCTGACGTTCACTGCCGGGCGCGTGTCGCAAATTGCCGATGCGGTCGGTTTTTCCGATTTCGACTATTTCTGCCGGCGCTTCAAGCAGGTGACCGGTCAGACCCCGCTCCAGTTTCGAACACGCCACGCGGTTGCCTCGATCAATCACGGCTCGGCTCGGGTGCAACAGGCCTCCTGACCGACTACCCAGTCGGTCCGGCAGCCCGTGCTCCCGCTGCTAAGAAGGTCGCCGACGGAAGGCCTCCCGCCGCCGGCGTCAGCGCCGAGAGGCCGAATAGTTCTAGAGAAGAATCTCCAGCAGCACCGTAAGTCCAAGCCTACACCCGCAGGGGGTCGTCCTCTATCGTCGATTCGGCCCAATCAGCGACGTGGACATTGGCCGCACATGCTTCAGTGCGACGCTGAGGAACAACAGATATGACGGCATTCCCGACAACCATTAGAGATCAGTTGCGCAGGCTTGCAGCGCGGATTCGTCTCAACGCGGTGCGCATGGTGGGAATTCAGGGATTTGGCTATCTGGGCCAGGCGCTGTCTGCAGCCGAGATCTACGCGGTGCTTTTCGGTGGAGGGGTACTGCGGCCGCTGCACGACCGATTTGTCCTGTCGCCGGGCCATTACGTGGTCGTATTCTACGCCGTGGCCGTCGAGCTCGGGTTGATCGAACGTCGCGAGCTCGAATCCTATGGCCTGGATGGAGCCCCGCTGGAAGCGATCAGCACCGAGCGGACGCCGCTGATCGACCTGTCGTGCGGGTCGCTCGGTCAGGGTTTGTCGGGGGCGATCGGTTTTGCTCTCGCGTCGCGTATGGCCAAAGACGATCGACGTACGTTCGCATTTCTGAGCGATGGCGAGATGGAAGAAGGTCAGGTTTGGGAGGCCGCAATGTTTGCGGCCCACCACAAGCTCTCCCAGCTCGTCGCCGTCATCGATGCCAACAATTCCCAGGTCGATGGGACCATCACGTCAGTGACGACCATTGAGCCCCTCGTCGACAAATGGCGGGCATTCGGCTGGCATGTGGAGGAGGTCGACGGACATGATGTGGAAGCATTGCTCAAGGCGTTCTCCTCCTCGTCACAGGGCAAGCCGCTGGTGGTGATCGCGCGTACCAGCATTCTCGGTCGGATGAAATCCTTCCCACCGACGGTCGACGGCCATTTCATCAAGCTTGATGCTGATCTCGAGGCGGCGGTGATTGCGGAGTTGCAGGATGCCAATGCATAAGCTGCCCTACGACATCGTTCTGAAGCCCTACGGAAAAGCGCTTGTCGAGCTGGCCCGGACGCGGCCAGATATCATTTGCCTTGGTGCCGACCTCACGCGCCAGACTGAAACTGACCTGTTCCGCGACCAGATCCCCGAGCGGTTCATCAACGTCGGCATGGCCGAGGCGAACATGATCGGCATTGCCGGCGGTCTCGCGCGCGCCGGTCACACTGTGTTCGTCAATAGCTTCGGCGTGTTTTGCACGCGGCGCTGCTACGATCAGATCGCGATGGCGGTCGCTTATCCCAATCTCAACGTGAAGATTGCCGGTTTCATGCCCGGTATTTCCAGTCCTGGCGGGCCGAGCCATCAGGCGATTGATGACGTCGCGCTAATGCGCGCGCTTCCCAACATGACCGTCGTTGACTTGATCGATGCTAACGAAATCACCCAGGCCGTCAGCGCCGCCGCCGACCATGAGGGACCGGTGTACCTCCGCTTGAAGCGCGGCGAGATACCGGTGATTTTCGATGAGACGCATCGGTTCTCCCTACGCAAAGCGCAGGTTCTCGTGCGCGGAAACGACATCTGCATCGTCGCCTCGGGAATGATGGTTCCCGCTGCGCTGCTCGCGGCGCAAGTGCTCACGGCGCATGGTCTCACCACATCCGTCGTCAACTCGCCGGTCATCAAGCCGCTTGATGCGGAAACAATTCTGAGCGTGGCATCGGCGGCGCGCCTCGTCATCAGCGCTGAAAACCATTCGATCGTGGGCGGCCTTGGGTCGGCGGTCGCCGAAGCGCTCGCGGAGGCGGGTATTGGCGTGCCGTTGCGACGGATCGGCCTCGACGATGTATTTGCCGAGTCTGGGAGCCGGGAATTCCTGTTCCAGAAGTATGGATTGGGGGTTGGCAGGATGGTGCAAACGGCGTGGGCGGAGCTTCGCAAGGACACCCCGCCGCCCGAGGTCGAGGAAATCGAGTCCACACCGGGAAACTATGCGCCGGTCTGATCGAACCAATGGGCAATAACTTGATTTCAAGGCGAGACGTCACGCACGCTGGATTGATGTGTATGGCGGCGCTCGCAGGTGCGAGCGTTGCGCGAGCACAGCAGCGGATTCGCATCGCCTTCGCGAATTTCAACGATGAGGCAAGCTTCGGAACGCTGGTTCTGCGCGGCATGCGCGCCGCCGCCAAAACCCGTCCCGACCTGGACGTTACGTTTTATGACAACAAGGCGGACGTCACCAGGGCGGTCGAGAACGCCCGCCTCGTAGTGACGACCAAGCCGAGCGCCTTCATCGAATACAGCAGCGTGTCAGCAGCGGCCAATCCACAGATTGCGCGGATCGTGAAGGCGGCAGGCTTGCCCACCATCTCCGTACAATCCAGAGTGCCGGATACCCGGCTGTTTGCGGTCGACAACGATTTGGCCGGCTATTCCGGCGGAAAGTCACTTGCTACGGCGGCGAGAAAACGCTGGCCCGTGGACACGCCCGCCGTATTTCTGATTTCGCTGCCGGAAGGCGGGCCGGTTTTCATCGACCGCGCGAAAGCCGCCAGAAAAGGAATACTGGAGGTATTTCCGAACGCGTCGATCTCGGAAGAATCATCGAAGGACGATCCGAGGATTGCAAGTGCAATCACCACGTCGTTCCTGACCAGAAATCCGGGAAAGAAGGTCATCATTTTTTCCCATTTGGACAGCATGGGAATTGCCGCGCTTACAGCAGCACGTAACTCGGGACGCGAAGCCGATGTGCTGATCGGCTCCACCGGCGGTGAGGCCATCGTATTCACGGAAATCCGCAAGCCAAATTCCGCGTATGTCGGAACTTTCTCATTTTTCCCCGACAAGTGGGGGGCGGAGCTGCTCGAGCTCGCTGCCAAGCTCGCCCGGGGAGAGAACATTCCGGACATTACCCGACCATCCCGACAGATGTTCATCGATGCCGCCAACATCGACCAATATTACTCGCGACCCTGATGGGACCGTCGTGGGGGGCATGAGCAATTCGGATGGCTGAGCTGCGAGCTTACGGAATAGAGAAGCGATACGGAGGCGTGTGCGCGCTGCGAGGGATCGATTTCGATCTAAGGTCCGGCGAGGTGCATGCGCTCCTCGGAGAAAACGGCGCCGGAAAATCGACGCTCATCAAGATCCTGTCTGGTCTCGTCTCTCCGGACGGGGGCCGGATCGAAATCGATGGTGCGCCGGTCAATATCCGCAGCGCCGCCACGGCACATGCGCTGGGCATTCAGACCGTGCACCAGGAACTCGAGCTGGCTGCCCCGCTGTCGGTGGCGGAAAATATCTTCATGGGCCGCTTGCCCACCAAAGGTGGAATGATCGCCCGTGGGGAACTTCGCCGCAATGCCGCCGAGGCGCTGGAGCGCATTGGAGCGACGATCGATCCCGATGCGATCGTGGCCAGTTTGTCGGTCAGCGACCGGCAAGTCCTCGAGATCGTACGGGCTATCGTCCGCGATGCTCGCATCCTCATCCTGGATGAGCCGACCGCTGCGCTTCCATCGCGTGAAGTGGACCGGCTGCTTGGGGTGATACGACGTCTCGCCCAGAACGGGGTCAGCGTTATCTATGTTTCCCATCGTCTCGAGGAAGTGCTTCGCATCGCGGATCGGGTGACGGTCTTGCGTGACGGCCGCCGTGTTGCCGAACTCGAGAGAAGCCAGATCGATCGGGCGACGCTGGTTCGACATATTTTGGGACGCGAATTGGCCGATTTTACCGTGGCGCATCGAAGTCCGGATGGCCGGACAGATATCGAGTGCCGGGGGCTCAGCAGCGGCTCCGAACTGAAGAATCTGAGCTTTCATGTCCGCAGCGGTGAGGTACTGGGCTTCTTCGGCTTGCTGGGTGCAGGTCAGGGGGCGGTCGGCGACGCGTTGTTCGGTCTGTGCCCCGCATCCGCGGAACACTGTGTGATCGGTAATATCGAGGGGCTGCCGGCCAGTCCGCGTGACGCGCTTCGCCGCGACATGGGTTATGTGCCCGCCGATCGCAAAGGGGCAGGTCTGGCGATGCCGCTCAGCATCAACGAGAATCTCTTGCTCGCGGACTTCGAGTCCGTCACGCGCTGGGGCGTATTGGACTGGAATGCCGCGGAGGCACGCGGCAAGGAATTCGTGGAGCGCTACGGCATCCGCTGCCGCTCGCTCAGCCAGCCGGTGCAAGAGCTTTCGGGCGGCAATCAGCAGAAAGTCTCCGTGGCGAAATGGGCTGCGCGGCGGGTTCGACGGCTGTTCCTCGACGAGCCGACGCGTGGCGTCGATGTCGGTGCGAAGATCGAAATCTATCGGTTCATCGGCAGTTTCGCTGCCGAAGGCGGGTGTTGCATGGTGGCCTCCAGCGATCCGGCGGAGATAGCGAGCGTGGTGGATCGGGCCATTGTGCTGAAAAATGGTATCGGTGTCGCCGAGCTTACGGGCGACGCTCTCGAGGAAGCTGCGTTAGTCGAGGCGGCGCTCTGAGATGAACCCGATCACCGGCACCTTGGGCGAAGGCGGAATCAGCTCGATGCTGCGACGAAGCCGGCGCGATTTTGCGCTGTCGGCGGTGCTCATCGCGTTGTCCATTTTTTTTACGATATCTTCGCCATACTTCCTCTCGCTCGAGAACATATCCAATCTGTTGCTGTCGGTGTCCGTCATCGGAACAATGGCGGCCGTCGGCACCCTCGTCGTCGTGGGCCGTGGCATCGACCTGTCGCTCGGCTCGATATGCGCATTGGCCGGAATGGTCACCGCCTTGCTGATCGAGAATTACCATTGGCCATGGTCCGCGGGCATCGCAGCTGGATTGGCTGCGGGGGCCGTATGCGGAGCGGTCAACGGGGCAACGGTGGCATGGATAGGAATCAATCCGATCATCACGACCATCGGAACGCTGTCAATTTTCCGGGGATTTGCCTTCGTGCTTTCTGACGGACAGCCGATCCTGATCCAGAGCGATGCTCTATTGTATTTCGGCGCCGGTCGGTTGCTGGGCCTTCCGCTGTCGGTGTGGCTCCTGGCGGTGATTTTCGTGATCATGAAGTTTGTGGCCTACTCGACACGAATCGGCCGTTCGATCTATGCGATAGGAGCAAGTCCGCGCGCGGCTCTGGTGGCAGGTTTGAACGTCCTCGGGCTTCGCTTCTTGCTGTTCGTCGTCAGCGGCATTTCCGCCGCACTGGCCGGGATTCTCATGATCGGGCAGGCCGGCAGCGCCACTCCAAGCGCCGCTTCAGGTTACGAACTCTGGGTGATCACCGCGATCCTGTTGGGCGGGACGAGCCTTTCGGGCGGTCAAGGATCGGTCGTGAGAACAGCCCTTGGTGTGCTCATCATCGGCGTGCTCAACAATGGAATGGTATTGTTGTCGGTGCCGACATTTTATCAAATCATCGCAAATGGACTATTGCTCCTGATGGCGGTTATCGTCGATCAATTGCAAAAGAGGCGTGGATCGGTGGGCGCGGAATTGTGATGCCTAGGCAGAGTCTGTTTCACGCTGCCGACTTGATGAAATCGACGAACGCGCGCAGCGGTGCGGGCAGAAGGCGCCGGCCGGGATAATAAAGAAAAGGCCCCGAGAAGCGCTGCCACCAAGGTTCGAGGAGAGGTTCCAGTGCACCGCTGTCGAGATGCGGGCGCAGCCAGTCCTCAAAAAGGTACACGATGCCGGTACCCGCGATTGCCGCGTCGACCGCAAGATCGATTGCGGCACCGGCCTGCACGAGAAGCGGGCCGGAAGGGTCCACCCGCACCACCTCGCCGCCGCACTCGAACTCCCACGGCGTCATCGCGCCGCTGGGGAAGCGGGCGCGCAGGCAGGCGAGCTTGAGCAGGTCGCGTGGGTGTTGGGGTCGGCCGTAACGATCGAGGTAGGCGGGAGATGCGGCAGTCGCGAAGCGCTGCACGCGCGGCCCGATCGGCACCGCGATCATGTCGCTTTCCAGCCGTTCGTCGTAGCGGATGCCCGCGTCGCACCCGGCCGCAAGAACATCGACGAAGCTATCGTCGGCGATCACCTCCAGTCGGATCTCGGGGTAAGCGGCGAGGAAGGGCGGAACGATCGCAGGCAGCGTCAAGCGCGCAGCGCTGACCGGGACATTGAGCCGTAATGTGCCCGCCGGCCGGCTGCGAAAGCCATTCACCACGTCGAGCGCTGCCTGCACCTCGTTCAACGCCGGCTCGAGCCTTTCAAGCAAGCGCTGCCCCGCCTCGGTCGGGACGACGCTGCGCGTGGTGCGATGGAGCAGCCTGACACCGAGCTGGGTTTCCAGTCGACGCACCGCGTCGCTGAGCCCGGAGGCGCTGCCGCCGCTCGCACGAGCTCCGTCGCGAAAACCCTTGGCTCGCGCCACCGCGAGGAAGGCATTCAGGTCACCAAGTTCTATTTCCATCGTTCGCCATCTCGCACAGCCCGTGCGGATTATAGCTAATTGTCGAACGAGCGGGCCGAGGTTAGCCTGACATCCAGTAATTCCAGAGGAGTCTTTGTCATGTCTGGCACCAATAGATCCGGCATCTTCAAGCTTGGCAACCGCGTCCTAAAACGTCTTGGGTATGGCGCCATGCAACTCGCCGGACCCGTCGTATTTGGGCCCCCCAAGGATCATGGCGCGGCGCTGGCCGTGCTGCGCGAAGCGGTCGCCAGCGGCGTGAACCACATTGACACCGCCGACTTCTACGGCCCGCACGTCACCAACCAGATCATCCGCGAAGCGCTGGCGCCTTACCGCGATGATATCGTCATCGTCACCAAGATCGGCGCCAGGCGCGGCGAGGATGGATCATGGATCCCGGCCTTCTCGCGCGAAGACCTGACTCAGGCGGTCCACGACAATGTCGCCAATCTGGGCTTGGATGTGCTCGACGTGGTCAACCTGCGCAGCACGTTCGACCTGCATCGCCCGGCTGAAGGATCGCTCGAGGCGCCGCTCACCGTCCTGGCCGAACTGCAGCGGCAGGGCTTGGTGCGCCATATCGGGCTGAGCAACGTCACTCCCGCGCAGATCGCGGAAGGACGCCGGATCTGCGAGATCGTCTGCGTGCAGAATTATTACAACCTGGCCCATCGGGCCGACGACGCACTAATCGGCGACTTGGCCGGGGCGGGCATCGCGTATGTGCCGTTCTTCCCGCTCGGCGGCTTCACGCCGCTGCAGTCATCCACTCTGTCGGATGTCGCGGGCCGGCTCGGCGCCACGCCGATGCAAGTAGCGCTCGCCTGGCTGCTTCGCCGCGCCCCCAATATCCTTGCCATTCCCGGAACCTCGTCCCTCGCGCACCTCCGCGAGAACCTGGCCGCCGATCAGTTGGCGCTGTCGCCGCAGACCTTGGCGGAGTTGGACGGGATTACCTGATGTGAAAGCACGCCTGAGGGGTCGTGTGGCGGAGCAGTACAATGGCGCCGCCACTTTCCGCCGGCGGTAATGGCGCCGACTTGAACGGCTGTGACGGCTTAAGAGAGGAGGATGAATGTCACGATCCCGCACGAATGACCTTCATGATCGGTCCACGCGTCCGACGATGCTGGCCGCGCACTTGATCACTTTGCTCGCGGTGTTCGCCATGGCGGCCGCCCGAGCGGACGCGCCGGTGAAGCCCGCCAGCCGCGCCGAGGCGACCGCAATCATCGCCAATGCGCGCAAGATCGTAACGCCCAATGGGGTGGAGCGGCTGGAGAAGGTGCGTATCGGCGGGATCGATCAATGGGTGTCGATCCGCGGCGCCGATCGTAGGAACCCGGTTCTGCTGTACATTCATGGCGGGCCCGGGTACATCTCGATTCCGATGAGCTGGTGGTTCGGCCGGGGCTGGGAGGAATATTTCACGATCGTTCAGTGGGACCAGCGCGCCGCCGGGAAAACCTATCTGCTCAGCGATCCTGCTGCGATCGCGCCCACGCTGACGCGCGAGCGCATGATCGCCGATGCCGAGGAGATGGCCGCTTGGGCCCGCCGGGAGTTCGGCAAGGACAAGATCTTCGTCTTGGGCCATAGCTGGGGCAGCTTCCTCGGCTTGCAGCTCGCGCAGCGCCACCCGGAGTGGTTGCACGCGTATATCGGCGTGGCGCAGCTCATCGACGGCCCTGAGGGAGAGCGCCGCGGCTGGCACTTCGCCATAGATGCCGCGCGCCGCGCGGGCAATGCTGAGGCGGTGCGCGAACTCGAGGCGATCGCCCCTTACGGTGCCGCCGGCCGGGCGATTCCCATGAAGGACATCTACGTTGAGCGCAAATGGGTGGGATATTATGGAGGCGTGATGGCGTATCGCCATGACAACGAGGCGGATGGCGATCTCGCCGACCTGTCGCCCGACTATAGCGACGCGGAGATCGGCCGAATCTGGGAGGGCAATAAGTTCGCCACGCCTTATTTGCTCCCCGAACTGCTCAAGCTCGATCTCACCACGGTCCGCAAGCTTGCGGTCCCGCTAATCCTTTTCGTGGGCCGCCACGACCGGAACGTGAACGCAGAAGTTTCCGCCGCGTGGTTCGAGACGGTGGAGGCGCCGGAAAAGCACCTCGTCTGGTTCGAGCATTCGGCGCACATGCCGATGACCGAAGAGCCCGGCAAGTTCTTTCTCTCGCTCGTGCGCTTCGCGCGGCCGATCGCCGAGAAGGCAGGCGACGTCGCTCCCTGACGCACGGAGGCTCGACGACGATCGAACCTGATGCGATGAGCGGTATGCGCGCGGCTTAGCTCTTGCCGCTCAGGCCGTCATCGACCTTCATGTTCTCGGACTTGAGCTCGAGCCTCGCGGCCTTGGCCTCGAGTTCCAGCAGCGCGCCGAAGTCGACATGTTCGTAGCCGTTGCCGATCATGCCTTGCACGATCTCACGGGTGAGCGCGGTCAAGGGCTGGGGAACGCCCAGGTTGCGGCCGGCCTCGAGCCCGAGATCGAGATCCTTGCGCAGCAGATACGGTGTGAAGGTCGGGGTCCAATCAAGATTGACGAAGGCCGGCGACTTATATTTCGTGAACAACGAACCCATCACGCTCTTGTTGATGAAGTCGAGAAAGGCATGACGGGGCACGCCGCCCTTTTCCGCCAAAACCGTGATCTCGGCCAGCGACTGGGTCACCACACCCAATAGGATGTTGTGGCAGATCTTGACCATGCGCGCGAGTTCGCCCTCGCCGACATAGGAAACACCCCGGCCGAGCAGCGCGAGATAGGGTTCGGCAATCTTGAACTGCGCTTCCGGGCCGGAGGCTACCACCGACAGCAGGCCGGCCTTGACCACTTTGGCGTTGCCGGATACCGGTGCCGCCAACATCGCGACGCCACGAGCCGCCGCCCGTTCGCGCACCGCCGCCGATGCCTCGGTCGACACACTCGAACAATCGACCAAGAGCTTGGGCGCCTTATCTGTGCGCGAGAGGACGCCCTTGTTCCCGGTTACCACCTCGATCAGATCGTCGGGGCCCGATACCATGGTGAACACGATGTCCCGATCGGCCAGGGAGGCTGGCGAATCGACGATAGATGCACCGAATTCGGCCAAAGGGTCCGCCTTGGCTCGCGTGCGATTGTACACAGCGACGTCGCAGCCGTTCTTCAGCAGCCTCGAGGCCATGGCATAGCCCATGCGACCGGTTCCAACCCAGCCCAGCCGATAGTCTTTGAGGTTCGCCTGCGTCATCGTAATTTCCTTTTTTTGCACAACAGTGTGCAAACGTTTGCATAGTTATACCGTCTCAGCCGCACAAATACAAGAGTGACGAATCCCATCTTGCGCCGGCGGCCGCATTTTTTGGCGAATGCTTACGCGGCTTGCCGATGCTGCGTCATTGGATGCTTTCGTCATGGAATGCTGTTCAAATCCGATCATGCGTCCGCCGAAATCCCACATTTACGCGAGCAGGCCAAACTTGGGCTTACCGACACACTGGCCTTTTGGTTTAACTGGCGGTATCGTGTCGACGATAGTGCAAACGATTGCGAAAGGTCAAATACGGTTGATTGGATGCGTGCATCCGTCCCGATCGAGCACATCAGAGAGCTAAATCGGAGCCAATCATGAATGAGCAGCAGCAAAAGAACCGCAAGGCCTCGCACGAAAAACCGACGAAGGCGGCGGTCTCCGAACGTCTCGAGGTCAAGCCCGAGGATATCGATCCGCATCACGATTGGTCGCGGCTCAACGCGCATGGCGTGATGAGCGTCGATTTCGAGGAGCGCGTCGATTTTCGGCGCCTGCACCGCTATCGCTTGGGACGCGCCCGGCAAGCTGTCCGTAATTCCACGCTGGGTGCGCTTCTGTGCTTCGACAACAATAACATCCGTTACATCACCTCGACCGCTATCGGCGAGTGGTCTCGCGATAAGTTCTGCCGCTTCGCGGTGTTGACCGGCAATGGGGAACCCCATTTGTGGGATTTCGGCTCAGCCGCCGCGCACCATCGTATTTACGCGCCCTGGTTGCAGCCGATTTGCTGCCACGCCGGCAATGTGGGCCTGCGCGGCACCATTCCGCCGGATCAGGGTTTGGTGCAGCGTGCGGCGCAGGAGATCCATGATGTGCTCAGGGAGCAGGGCGTCGCCGACATGCCCTTGGGCATCGATGTGATCGAACCCCCGATGCTGTTCGCGCTGCAAAAGCTCGGCCTCACGATCGTCGACGGCCAGCAGGTCATGCTGGATGCACGCGAAATCAAAAGCCGCGACGAAATCATGCTCTTGAATACCGCAGCCGCCATGGTCGACGGCGTCTATCAGAATATTTATGAAGCGCTCAAGCCGGGGGTTCGCGAGTCGGACATCGTCGCGATGGCGACCAAGCGGCTATTCGAGATGGGCTCCGACGACGTCGAGGCGATCAACGCCGTGGCCGGCGAACGCTGCAGCCCGCACCCCCATAATTTTACCGACCGCATCATCCGTCCCGGCGACCAGGCGTTTTTCGACATCATCCAGGCCTATATGGGTTATCGCACCTGCTACTACCGCACTTTCGCGGTGGGAAAGGCAAGCCAGCCCCAAAAGGATGCCTACGCCAAGGCGCGCGAATGGATGGACGCCGGGATTGCCAAGGTGCGGCCCGGCGTGGGCACCGACGAAATCGCCGCAGTATTTCCGCGCGCCGAGGAATTCGGCTTCCCCAACGAGATGGAAGCCTTCGCGCTGCAGTTCGGCCACGGGCTCGGTGTCGCTCTGCACGAGCGGCCGATTATTTCACGGCTGGTGTCGCTCGATCACCCTCTCGAGATCAAAGAAGGCATGGTGTTCGCGCTCGAGACGTACTGCCCTGCGGCGGATGGCCGCTCCGCAGCGCGTATCGAGGAGGAGTTGGTCGTCACCGACAAGGGTTGCGAAGTCATCACATTGTTTCCCGCGCAGGAGCTGCCGATCGCCAATGAGTATTGAGGCTTCGGCAGCACGATTCGGAAACGTTTCGAATTACTAGAGGATATGGTCTTGGAAAAAGTACAGACTGCGGCTGCGTCGCGGCCGCGAGAAATTGAACAGATCGACACGAAGACGCGGCTGGCCTTGTACCGCAGCCAGTTCGAAATCCGCACGCTCGAAAAGCGCGCCTATGATTTGTTCCTGCAGAATCTGATCAAAGGGACCAGTCACTTGGCGATCGGGCAAGAGGCGATCGCCGCCGGATTCGGCGAGTCGATGAAGCCCGGCGACTGGAGCTTCTGCACGTATCGCGGCCACGCCCATACCTTGGCACGCGGCGCTTCAATGACGGGAGTGCTAGGCGAGCTCATGGGCCGAGAGTGCGGGCTGATGGGCGGCAAGGGCGGCTCCATGCACCTGACCGACATCGACCACGGCGTCATGGGGTCCTACGCCATCATCGGTGCCCATCTCCCGATCGCCGTGGGCGCCGCCTGGTCGGCGCAATATCGCGGCACCGACCAGGTTGCGGTGTGCTTTTTCGGTGACGGCACGACCAACATCGGCGCCTTCCACGAAGCGCTCACCATGGCCGCGACTTGGAAACTTCCGGTGGTGTTCGTGTGCGAAAACAATCTTTACATGGAGTACACGCCGATCTCGGCGGTGACGCCGGTGAAGAATCCGGCCGCCGATCGTGCGTCCGCCTATGGGCTCGACAGAATTCTGGTCGACGGCAACGATGCGGACGAAGTCTATCGATGCGCGCAATCTGCCATCGCACGAGCTCGCGCAGGGGCCGGTCCGTCGCTGATTGAAGCGCTGACTTATCGCCATCACGGCCATTCACGAGCCGACCCGGCAAAGTATCGCCCCGCGGAGGAGGTGGAAGCATGGATGAAGCGCGATCCAATTCCGATGTATCGCCAGCGCCTGATCGACTTCGGCGTGGCGGAACCGAGAGTTCTGGCGATGGAAGATGAAATCAAACACGCAGTCGATCAAGCAACCGAGGTGGCCAAGGCATCCCGGCCCCCTGCGGATGAGCTGATTTACAAAGACGTCTGGGCTGACGGAGGCTGGGCATGGCGGAATTAACCTATCGCGACGCAGTCGCCGCGGGTATCGCGCAAGAAATGGAGCGCGACAACTCAGTCGTGTTTTTGGGCGAGGACATCGCGGCCGCGGGCGGCGTATTCAAGGCCACCGTGGGTCTTCTCGAGAAATTCGGGCCGTCGCGGGTGCGCGATACGCCGATCGCCGAGCAGGCGATTTTGGGGGCCGCCATGGGAGCGGCGATGACGGGCCTCAGGCCCATCGCCGAGATCATGTTCTCGGACTTCCTGGCGGTGTGCTGGGATATAGTCGCCAACGAGATTGCCAAGACCCGCTACATGACCAACGGGCAAATCTCACTGCCGCTGGTGATTCGCACGGGAAATGGCGGCGGCTCGCGCTTCGGCGCGCAGCATTCGCAAAGCGTCGAAAATTGGGCGATGGCCATACCGGGACTCAAAGTGGTGGCACCGTCGACGCCGGCCGATGTGAAGGGGCTGCTCGCGGCCGCGATCCGCGACCCTGACCCGGTCATTTTCTTTGAACACAAGGCGCTCTACGCCGCCAAGGGCGAGGTCCCGGACGGCGAGCATATCGACAGGCTGGGCACCGCGGCGATACGTCGCCGAGGATCGGATGTCACCATTGCCGCGCTCGGATTGATGGTGTCACGCGCGCTCGAAGCTGCCGAAAAGCTTCAAGCCGACCATGGCATATCCGCGACGGTCATCGACGTCCGTTCACTGGTGCCGCTCGACACCCAGACGATTTTCGCCGAAGTGTCGAAGACCGGCCGATTCTATACGGTCGAAGAAAATCCGCGGCTATGCGGTTGGGGGGCCGAGATCTCGAGCCTGGTGGCAGAGGAATTGTTCTGGGACCTGGATGCGCCGATTACGCGCATCACCACGCCTCACGTGCCGCTGCCGGCCGCCGACCGGCTCGAAGACTCAACTATCCCCAGTGCGGCGCGCATCGTCGCAACCATTCTCAAGACGATCGACTAGAGGGCGATACTGAAATCATGAATGGACCGATTATGGCCGTGCGCACCGGCCTCTATATCGACGGCGAATGGCGCGCCGCGTCGGACGGAGCCGCCATGGACGTGCTCGATCCGGCGAGCGAAGAGGTCATCGCCTCGGTCGCATCGGCGAGCGTCGAAGACGGTAGAGCAGCGATCGACGCGGCTGCCGGGGCGCTGCCTTCGTGGGCCGCTGCCGCGCCGCGGCGGCGTGCCGAGATTTTGCGCAAAGCCTTCGAGCTCATGACCGCGCGCGCTGAAGACTTTGCGAAGCTCATGTCCCAGGAAAACGGCAAGGCCTTGAAGGATGCGCGCGCGGAAGCGGCCTACGCCGCCGAATTCTTCCGCTGGTATTCGGAAGAGGCGGTGCGCAATATTTCGGAGATTTCAACCAACCCGGGCGGAACGAACCGGATCATGGTGTTGCAGCAGCCCGTGGGCGTTTCGATCTTGGTGACGCCGTGGAATTTTCCGGCGGCCATGGCGACCCGCAAGATCGGACCTGCGCTTGCGGCGGGCTGCACGGTCATCCTCAAACCCGCCTCGGAAACGCCGCTCACCGCGCTCGCGATCGCGAGCCTGTTGGAAGAAGCGGGCGTGCCCAAAGGCGTGGTCAATGTCATACCGTCGCATCGCTCGTCCAAAGTGGTGGGCGCGATCATCAACGATCCGCGGGTGCGCAAACTGTCGTTCACGGGCTCGACGCAAGTGGGCAGCGTGCTGTTGCGCGAAGCCGCCAACACGATCGTCAATTGCTCGATGGAGCTGGGCGGCAATGCGCCATTCATCGTGTTCGACGACGCGGATGTGGACGAAGCCGTGAAAGGTGCGATGATCGCCAAGATGCGCAATGGCGGCGAGGCCTGTACGGCCGCCAATCGGTTCTATGTGCAGAACGGCATCGCGCACGAATTCACGCAAAAATTTGCCGCCGCCATGCAGGCGATGCGCGTGGGGCCGGGACTCGAAGACGGCGTCGATCTCGGCCCGCTGGTCAACAAGGCTGCGCAGAACGAGATGATCGCCTTCGTCGATGATGCCGCCAAGAAGGGCGCCAAGATCGTGACCGGCGGCCACCGGCCAAACCGCCGGGGCTTCTTCTTCCAGCCGACACTTCTGGCCGACGTGCCGGATGACGCGAGCGTCCTGAACAATGAAATATTCGGGCCGATCGCGCCGATACAGCGTTTCTCGACCACCGACGAGGCGATCGCCAAAGCAAACGGCACGCCATACGGGCTGATCTCGTACATATTCACGCGCAATCTGGCCAAGGGACTTCATGTGGCCGAACAGATCGAATCAGGCATGATCGGGCTCAACCGGGGCGTCGTTTCCGATCCGGCAGCGCCTTTCGGCGGAGTGAAACAGTCGGGTGTCGGCCGCGAAGGTGCCCACGAAGGCATGCTCGAATTCCTCGAGAAAAAATATATCGCAGTCGAGTGGGGGGCCTAGCTATGAACGTCATCATGCCGCAGTTGGGGGAAACCGTCGAAGAAGGCACGGTCGCGGCCTGGCACAAAAAGGAGGGCGACAAGGTCGCGATCGACGAATTGTTGGTCGAAATCGAAACAGATAAGGTGGCGACCGAGGTGCCGTCGCTGGTTGCAGGTACTCTGCTCAAGATATTGGTGGGCAAAGGCGAGACCGTCAAGGTCGGCACGACACTCGCGATCATCGATTCGGGTGACGGTGCCACCGCCGCGGCTGCCCGCATGCCCGCCGAATCGACCCTACCCGCGAAGCCCCCGACGCCGGTTGCGCAACGGACCGTGCCGGTTGCACAAGAGACCGTGCCGATCGCGCAATCGGCCGCGACTCGGCCAAGCAGGGATCACGCGGGCGCGCGGCTTTCGCCCGCGGTACGCAGACTCATTTCAGAGCGCGGCGTGGATATCGAGCGTATCCGGGGCACCGGACGTGACGGCCGCGTCAAGCGCAGTGACGTATTGTCTCATTTGCAAGACCAGCAAGCCGTGTCTACGACGGTGCGCGGGGCAACCGAGATCGTGGCGTTCAGCTCGCTGCGAAAGCGGATCGCCGAGCATATGGTGCGGTCCCAGGCCACGAGCGCCCACGTGCTGCAGGCAGTCGAGGTCGATTTTTCGGGCGTCGAGGCGGCGCGGGGCGCGCTCAAAAACGCATGGAAAGAGCGCGAAGAAACATCGCTCACCTATCTTCCTTTCATCGCACGCGCGGTAGCGCTGGCATTGCCCGAATTTCCACACTTGAATGCTCATGTGGAGGGTGACTCGCTCAGGGTTTACAAGGCAATCAATCTTTCCGTGGCCGTCGACCTCGATCGCGGCGGCCTGGTCGCACCGGTGATAAAGAATGCCGCGACGCTGCGAGTCCCT
This sequence comes from Steroidobacteraceae bacterium, assembly GCA_036498345.1. Taxonomy (GTDB): domain Bacteria; phylum Pseudomonadota; class Gammaproteobacteria; order Steroidobacterales; family Steroidobacteraceae; genus Bog-1198. The sequence goes on along the minus strand of DASYFQ010000095.1, from coordinate 3,333 downwards.
GAGATTGCGCGGGCGATTGCCCAGATCGCCGCGCGGGCGCGCACCAACGCGCTCAAGCCCGACGACATGACCGAGGGCACTTATTCACTCACCAACAACGGCAGCTTCGGTACCTTCATCACGGCACCCGTTATCAACCAGCCCCAGGTCGCGATTTTATCGGTCGACGGCGTTCACCGCCGGCCGTGGGTAGTGGTGGACGATAGAGGCGAGCGGATCGAGATTCGCCCGGTCGGCGTGCTCGCTCATAGTTTTGACCACCGTGCGGTCGACGGTGCCTATTCCGGCGCCTATTTGCGGCGAGTGAAACAGATTCTCGAGACGCGCGAGTGGATTGGCGAGTTCTTGAGCTAGCTACCGGCCCACCGTAAGGCGCTACTTCTGAATGCTTGCAGTAGAACCTCGAACCACGAGGACGGGCTCGAGGTGCATGGAGGGGACGATGACCGCAGGGTCGCGCATCATCCGCAGCAACAAGAGACTACTCTGCACGCCGATCTGATCATGCGGAATGCGCAATGTAGTGAGCGGTGGATTGAATCGATCCGCGAAAGGCATGTCGTTGTAGCCCGTGATCGAAATGTCCTTCGGACAGGCGAGTCCTGCCTCCGTGAGCGCGTCGTAGCATCCAAGCGCCAGCATATCGTTGGCGGCGACGATCGCGGTGAATGAGCGATTCGGAGTCGCCAGAAGTTTGCGGGCTGCGGCTGCGCCGGCCTGGACCGTGAACGACGCGCAATCGGCGATGAGCCTCTCCCGCACGCTCAGCCGGTAGGCTTGCAGGGCGGCGATGAACCCCCCGCGCCGCCCTGCCGCAGTCGACGTGTTGAGCGGGCCGCCAACGTATGCCAACTTGCGATGGCCGAGCTGGAGCAGGTGATCGACAGCGAGGCGAATACCATAGGCATCGTTGGTCACGACGCTGGTGACGCTCTCGTCGAGCACTGTGCGGTTCACGAGCACAAAGGGAATGTTCTGTTCCTGGCATCTCGTGACGATGTCGTCTTTCAGCCATGCGGTAGCGAGGATGAGCCCGTCGACCTGCCGCGCCCGCAGCGAGTCGAGAATGGCAGATTCCGTTTCCCTGCTGTTGTCCGAGTCCGCCAGCATTGTGACGTAACCTTCCTTCCCCATAGTGCGTTCGACGGCGCGCACGATGGGAGGGAACAGGGGATTCGTGAGATCCGGGACGATGACGCCGACGGTAAACGAGCGGCGCGTCTTCAGCCCAAAGGCAAGCGGATTGCGCGTGTAACTGAGATTACTGGCTATTCTCAGAATGCGGGTCGCCACTTCCTGCGACACCATGGTGCGTGTTTGCGGGTTGAGCGCTCGCGATACCGTTGAAACGTGCACTCCAGCTCTTTGTGCGATCTGCTTGATGCCTGACGGCGGTTTGCTCATACGGGCGAAGATTAGGTGATGGTGTCCGACACCGCAAGCAGCCGCGCATTTCGGCCCGCATGGGGCCAACGTTGCCTTCCGGTCAGTTCGGGGGCGCTTTTAGTACCGGCCCGGGCCGCGGCGCCGGCGTCGCGTCAACGGCTGGCGCCTCCGGTGGATGAGATGCGGGCGCATTCGGCGCGATGGATGCACCACCATCAGGGTCCAGATTGAGGCGGCGGTTGAGCTGCGCAACGTCCAAGTCCTTTTCCCAGGCGGCGATGGCTATGGCTGCGATTCCGTTGCCGATGTAATTGATGAGGCCCCGGCCGCGTTGCATGAACGGATCGATGCCGAGCAGCAGAGCCAGGCCGGCCATGGGAATGTCCGGCATCGCCGACAGCGTGCCCGCCAGCACGACGAAGCCCGAGCCGGTAAAGCCGGTAGCTCCTTTCGACATCAGCATCGCGATCAAGAGGATCACCAGCTGCCGGTCGAGCGGCAGCGGCGTATTGGTGGCCTGCGCGATAAATATCACGCACAAGGTGAAGTAGATACTGCTGCCCGCGAGATTGAAGGAATAGCCCGTGGGCACAACCAGCCCGACCACTGACTTCGGAACTCCCAAGCGTTCGAGCTTCTCCATCAAGCGCGGCAGCAGCGCCTCTGAGTTTGCGATACTGAGGAAAATCAGTATTTCATCGAGGATGTAGCGGCAGAATTTGAACACGCTGAAGCCGACGTGTCGGGCGATCGGCACCAGAACGATCAGCACGAACGCAAAGCAGGCGCCATAGAAGACGACAATCAGCTTCAACAGCGGCAGCAGGGAGTGAAGACCGAATCGCCCGACGGTGAATGCCATGGCGCCGAAGGCGCCGATCGGCGACAGCGTTATGATCATTTCGACTATTGAGAACATCACCCGCGTGAGCTGGTCCACCAGATCCTTGACGGCCCGCGCGCGCTCGCGCAGGAAAATGAGTGCCAGGCCAAACAGCGCGGCAACGAGGACGACCTGTAAAATGGCGCCCTTCGCAAAGGCATCCATCATGGTGACGGGGATGATGTTCAGCAGAAACGTCACGACGCCCTGGTCTTTGGCAGCAGTGACGTAGCCGGCGATGCTCGAAGTATCGATGGAGCGCGGGTTGATGTTGAGCCCGACGCCGGTCGGTATCAAATTTGCCGCAATCAGACCGATCACCATCGCCAGCGCGGAGACCACGTAGAAGTACACCATGGACTTGGCGCTGATGCGGGCGACTCGGCCCGCGCTCCCCATGCCTGAGATTCCCGACACGATGATACAAAACACGAGCGGGGCGATGACCATCCCGATCAGCTTGATGAAGCCGTCGCCCAGGGGCTTCATCTTGACCGCGGCATCCGGCCACACGGCGCCCATCAGAATCGCGCCCGCGATGGCGATGATCACTTGATTGTGAAGTTTCGCGTAGAACGGCTTGGGCTTGCGAGTTAATTCCAGCATTCGACCTCCGACGGGTAGTGAGCTTCGGACCACCAAGCCCAAGCCGGTTATAAGCTATTGTGCAATCGTTTGCAATTCGTGGCGTTTGCTCTATTTGTTGGGCGCTATGGGTTCACTTTTGAAGGATCGGCGCTATTTTCAATGCGGCGCGGGCGGCGTGGGCGGCGCGGGCGGCGTGGGCGGCGCGGGCGGCGCGGGCGGCGTTGCGGTCAAGTTACTCTTTGCCGCTCGTTGGTAGCGTTCGTCGACGTAGCGCGACGCATCCGTCAGCGTCTTCTGGGGACGCCCGAGTTCGGACCTTATCCGCAGCACCGTCTTCACTCCTTCCGGATCGAGCGCACCGCCGCGCGTCAGGCCTTCCCGCTCGCCGAGCAGCGCATCGACGTGCCGCTCCGCGGCGTCTTCGGGCACATTGGGCAGATGCTTTCTATAGATCGCCACCGCCTCGGTGCGGTTCT
>DASYFQ010000094.1:0-4009 GCA_036498345.1 Steroidobacteraceae bacterium | reverse complement strand
AGTGATGCTCGGCGGCGCATTTTAGCACCCCCCGCGCCAGGGCTGCCGGTTTCGCCCGGCATACACCGTCATTGGGGCAGAAGCCGCGGATTCAACGCATCCGCCTGCTTCCATGGACTGCGGATGGCCCAGGAAGTTCTTTACCCAATCACCGAGCCGCCCGGCGGCCGACAGGCGTTGCCTTCTGATGACTTCAGCGGGGCAGTCGGCCAATAAAGGCGGCGATTTTGTGCCAGGTCTCGCCCGCGACGATCAATTCACACTCCTCGACCTCGTGCGCCTTCAAATCCAGACTTGCCGGAATGCCATTCACGACTATCGTGAGCCGGGCGGTGCCGGGAGGAGTTTCAATGCCCCCCGATTTACAGCGGATCGACTGGGCTGTAATACCGAAGCGGTCTAGTTCTTCCCGGACGTGACTCGCGATTTTAAGCTTGCCCAATTCGAACGAGGTGAGTGCCATTTATTGTTCCACTGGGGTCCCACCGACCCATCGAACGTCGTCGGCCGCTATTGATTCGCCAATGGTTGTCGCGCCTCTCCAAAGTATCCCCTGGCCGGTTGATCACTGTCGACCCCCTCCGTGGGTCATCAACAATCTTGACTATGCGCCCTTAGTTATATAACATATAGATTATATAACTAAAGGCGCACTGATGCCGAATCTCGACACTGCTTTTTCTGCGCTCGCTGATCCGACTCGCCGAGCGATCCTCGCCCGGCTCGCCTTGGGCGAAACGACGATCAATGAACTGGCCGAGCCGTTCAACATGACGCAGCCCGCCATTTCCCGCCACATCAAGGTGCTCGAGAGTGCGGGCCTGATCGTTCGACGCATCGAAGGCACTCGGCGCCCCTGCCGATTAGCGCCCGCCGGGATCACCGAGATCGACCAATGGCTCGGCATGCTGCGAGACGCCTTGGCCGCCAACTACGACCGGCTGGACGAGGTTCTGGCCACCATGAAACCGAAGAGACGAAGGGGCAAACGATGAGCAAGATGACACTCACAACTGAAGGCGATAGGCATGTGGTGGTGACGAGGCGCTTTGCAGCCTCCCCGGAGCTGATCTACCGCGCGCACACTGAACCCGCGCTAATCCAAAAATGGCTGCTGGGCCCGGCTGGCTGGACGATGCCGGTGTGCATCAACGAGGCCAGGCCACGCGGAAAAATCCGCTACGAGTGGACAGACGGAAAAGGCGGCGGGTTTTACTTGACGGGGGAGTATGTGGAACTTGTCCCGTTCAGAAAGATCGTTCACGTTGAACGGATGTACTTGCCCGACCCCACGCCGGACAATCACGTCGAAACCACATTCGAAAAAGACGGATCCGGCACGCTCATGACCATGCGGATGACGTTACCCAATACCGAAACGCGGGCGGCCATGCTTGCGACCGGCATGGAGCACGGAATGGAAGCGAGTTACGTGCGGCTCGAGACCCTGATTTAGGGCAGAATAGGCCGCCGACTTTAATCATCTCGGAGAGGTGGCAGAGCGGTTGAATGCACCGGTCTTGAAAACCGGCGTCCCCTTACGGGGACCGTGAGTTCGAATCTCACCCTCTCCGCCACCTATGTCCACGTTGCCGCCTCGGCCGCCGCGGCGGCACGCCGCCTCAGCAGGTCATGTTCGCGCCGATTGGCCGCGAGGCCAGCGGCAGTTTCGAACGCGGCGCGCGCCTCTTCGTAGCGGCCGAGTTTATGGAGCAGGTCGCCGCGAACGCTCGGCAGCAGGTGATAATCCTTGAGCGCGGGTTCTCGCATGAGGGGGTCCACGATCGCCAGCGCGGCTTCCGGTCCCTCGGCCATACCGACGGCAACGGCGCGGTTGAGGTCGACGATGGGCGAGCGCACGACCGCGGCCAACTCCGCATAGAAGCGGGCGATGCGCGGCCAGTCGGTATCGCCCGCTGTCCTCGCCTCGGCGTGGCAGGCGATGATCGCCGCCTGGAGGGCATAAATGCCGCCCGCTCCGCCAAGTTCACCTGCTCGCCCCAGGGCGTGCAATCCGCGGCGGATCTGGAGCTGGTCCCAGAGGGCGCGGTCTTGGTCCAGCATGAGGATCGGCTCGCCCGCCGCATCAGTACGCGCGGCCGTGCGCGAAGCGTTCAGTTCCATCAGGGCGAGCAGTCCATGGGCTTCGGGCTCGCGCGGCGCGATAGCGGTGAGTACGCGGCCGATGCGAAGCGCTTCATTGCAGAGTTGGGGACGCAGCCAGTCCTGGCCGCGCGCCGCCGTGTAGCCTTCGTTGAAAATCAGGTAGACGACTTCCAGCACCGAGGAGAGCCGTTCGGAGAGTTCCTCGCCCCGCGGAGTTTCGTAGGCCAGTCCGGATTCCGACAGCGTCCGCTTGGCGCGAACGATGCGCTGGGCGATCGTCGCCTCCGACAGCAGGAAGGCTCTGGCGATCTCCTCGGTCGTCAAGCCGCAGATCATCCGTAGCGCCAGGGCCGTGCGAGCCTCGCGCGACAGCAGCGGGTGACAGGCGGTGAAGATGAGCCGCAGCAGCTCATCGCCTATGTCGTCGTCCAGGGCGGATTCCAGATCGGGCATGGCGTGCTCGTCCTCTTCCATGTCCCCGAAGATGATCTGGTGCTTGCGCTCGATCATTCGGCCGCGGCGCAAATGATCCAAAGCCCGGTGTTTGGCCGTGGTCATCAGCCAGGCGCCGGGCTTTTCTGGCACGCCGGTCAGGGGCCAGCGCTCGAGGGCGACCAACAAGGCCTCCTGCGTCAAATCCTCGGCCAACGGTACATCGCGCAGCAACCTGGCCAAGCTAGTGATCAGCCGGGGTTGCTCGATCCGCCAGACGGCGAGGATCGCGCGATGAGCGTCGGCGGCTGTCATCGCCGCCGACCTCGTCTGCCGAACGCTCGCCTCAAGGACCGCCCGGGGCGAATGCGCGGAGCTCGCACGTTCCCTCCCAGCCCGGAAGGAAATCCTTGTGAAGCTGTATGAACTCGACCGCCGACGCCAGCGCTTCTTCCTTGCTATGCAGCTCGAATACTGCGTAGCCGCCGATGACTTCCTTGGCTTCGACGAACGGACCATCGAGAACGCTGAGCTGCCCATCGATGATGCGCACTTGCGCGCCTTGGGCGATCGGCATCAACCCGCCATTGTCGAGCATCCGTCCGGCCTTGATCTCCCGGTTGGCGAGCTTGTGCATGGCCTCCAACAGTGCCGGGGTCGGCGGTACCGTGTGAGCCGACTTAACGATGAACATGAATTTCATTTTTGATTCCTTCTGATGCGAGCCCGCGTGCACAGTGCCGCTGAATTGTCTCGCTATTGGGACGACGAACCACACACCCGCGGATCGACATCCCGCTTGGAAGATTATGTAGTGTCGCGTCAATTCACGAGAATGGGTCGTCTGCTGCGCTGCGATATTCATAACAAGAATGCCGCTTCCCGAGGGCGTTATATATAGTGGTGCGGTCGTACCAGGGTTGGCGATCGAAACACATACGGGGCGATCGATGGGCAGAACGCATAACGCGCATAGGCGATGGGCGGCCTATCACGAAGCTGGGCATGCTGTCGTGACCATCGTGCGTACCGGCTTGGTGCCTGAAATCGGTGTGAGTGAAGATGGCGGAGGCTATTCGCGGCCTCCTCGCGAACACGCCCTGGTTCGCTGCTGCATCGAGATCTCTTTGGCGGGACTATTGGCCGAAGCGCGTGCACGCAAAAAAGCTGAGATCGATGTGCTGCTCGACGCGGGACAGCCTGACTTCAAAAAAGCCATGAGGGAGGCGTCAATCGCTGCCGCCGAGGAAGGTGGGGATCACTTGTCGATATTGGCGGACGCCAAGCGCATCGCACGGCGGGTGATCCGCGATTATTGGCCGGTAGTCACGAGATTGGCCAATGCCGTGTTCGAATATGGCGACATGAGCCGTGAGGAGGTCGCACATGTCGCTGCGATCCACCAGGCCCGCGCGGGCCGCTACTCACGCTCGCTCGACGATCACGCTCGACGTATGCGGGCACACACGAT
>DASYFQ010000093.1:0-36299 GCA_036498345.1 Steroidobacteraceae bacterium | reverse complement strand
CGCTTAATATGGGGGTGTTGCAGGATCTGTTGGTGCCGGCGCCCGGACCTCCGGACCCGGTGACGGGTTTGCCGACGACGATCATGGTGCCGGTGTCGCTGGCGCCGCCGATGACGGCCGGCAGCGCGAACGGCTCGGTGGTCAAGTTTTTCAGGATGTTCGACGGAACCTATCAAGACCCTGTTCTTGACCACACGGGGTTCTTAACGACGGCGGAGTTGCGTTTGATCGCAGAATGGCTGGACATTGGCGCGCAGTACTACAACGACCCATTCGTCGCGCCGGCTGCGAATTGAGCTGATGCGGCCACTGCTCGCGCTACTGCTGCTGCTGGCATTCAGTGGCACACTGGTCCACGCGAAGGAACAACTGCTTGAAGTCGTCGTCGCCGAACCCTTCCTGGAGATGCACAGCGGTCCAGGTCGCGGCTATCCCGTGGTCTACGTGGTGGGCCGCGACGAAGTGGTCACGGTTCTCTACAGCCGCACGGAATGGTTCAAGGTGCGCGCGCCGCGCGGGCAGGAAGGCTGGGCGCGCCGCTCGGAATTGGCTCTCACCAAGCTTACCTCGGGAGAACCGGCGCCGATACCGCCCTATCCGGATTTCGCCACTCACCGCTGGGAGATCGGCGCGGGCTACGGAGTCTTCAATCACCAGAATCTGGTCACCACTTGGGGCGATTTCGGTCTCACCGACAGCCTCGACGTGGAATTCGTTCTACAACAGGCCTTGGGCACCATCGACAACCGCTACATCACCACCCTGGGAATGCGGCACACGTTCATACCGGAGTGGCGCTGGTTCTCGCCCACGGCGGGAATCGGTACGGGCTACCAGTACATCGACGACAAGGTACCTCCGAAGCCGCTGCAGACCGGCAATCAGCTGGCCTATGTTTCTTTGGGGGCGCGCGGCTTCATCACCAGGCGATTCATGTGGCGTGCGGACTGGCGCAAGTATGTGGTCTTCACCAACCAAAATCAGAACGAGGAACCGGAAGAATGGAAATTCGGCTTAGCAGTGTTCTTCTAGCGGCGGCGCTGCTGTCCGGCTGCGGCTGGTTCCACCGCGGCGAGAAGGCTCCTACCCAGGTCGTTGCCGAGGAGCCCCAGGGGGAACCGTCGATCGTCGAGCCGCAGGTCAACCGCCGCGCGGTGAAGACGCCGAAGATCAAGGCCAAGGACTTCGAGTTGGGCGGCTACTTCGGGGCGCTCAGCATTCAGGACTTCGGCACCAATCCGATTTACGGCGTGCGCGCGGCCTACCATGTATCGGAAGACATTTTCTTGGAGGGGTTTTTGGCTCGTTCCAAAGCCGGTACCACCAGCCTCGAGGACGTGTTCCCGGCCATCACCGTGGTCAGCGACTCTGGGAGACGCTTCACGTATTACGACCTGGACGTAGGCTACAACGTACTACCCGGCGAGATCTTTCTCGGGCGGGGACATGCGTTCAATTCGGCCCTGTATGTGACGGTCGGGATGGGCGATGTAAAATTTGCCGACAAGGATCAGTTTGCCTTGAATTTTGGCGTGGGCGAGCGGCTTCTGATCACCGATTGGCTCGCGATGCATTTGGATGTGAGAGATCACGTGTTCGAAACGGATTTGACCGGCCGGACCAAGAACGTCCACAACCTCGAAGCCACTCTCGGCTTAACCGTTTTCTACTGATCAGAAGGACAGATCAATGACAAGTTCCAAGACAGGACAAGGCTCGATGTCGCCGCAAAGCTCCACATCACCGCAACGTTCCTCGGTGGGGCGGCGAAGGGCCACGATGAGTGGTTTGAAACGCTGCGCCATGGCGGCGATCGTGGTCGCGTCGGCGGCGTTCGCGGCCAGCGGCGATGCGTCGGGACCCGCGCCCGCCTTCACCCTCACCGCGGTGACCGGGCAGCAGGCCGCCCTCAGCCAGTACAAGGGCCAGGTGGTCATGGTGAATTTCTGGGCGACCTGGTGCGGGCCCTGTCAGCAGGAAATGCCGTTGCTGGATCAGATGTACAAGAAGTACAAACCGGCGGGCTTCACCCTGATCGGCGTCAATGTCGACAAGGACGCCCCGCCGGTCAAGGAACTGCTCGCGCGCAAACCGGTCAGCTTCCCCGTGCTGCTCGATCCGGCGAACCAAGTGAGCAAGGCCTACCACGTCGACGAAATGCCTAGTTCCGTCATCATCGATCGCAAGGGCAACATCCGCTACATTCACCGCGGCTATCGGCCCGGCGACGAGAACGAGTACCAAGACCGTATTCGCCAGCTGATTCGCGAATGACCATGCGCGCCTCATTGCAGCTTGGCGTGGTCGGCATCGGGCTCTTGCTCGGGGCATGCAGCAGCATCCAACCCTGGGTCAAGCCCTATGAGCGCGACCGCCTGGCGGATCCCATCATGTCATGGGATCGCGATGCCATTTCCGGCGCGTATGTCGATCATGTCTACGAGTCCCGCGAAGGATCGCGGGGCGCCACCGGCACGGCCGGCGGCGGCTGCGGCTGCAACTAAGGGGCAATCGCCATCGATATGCCGACTTTTCCGCGTCACTTGAGCCGTCTGGCTGCCCTCGCGGCGCTGTCGCTGATGTGCGTCGCCGGCGCCGCCGTGCTGCCCGACGACCGTGCCGACATCTTCTACAGCAGCTACAGGGGCGGCGGGATGGACATCACCGGCGAGTCCGTGCTGGTGCGCAAGAAGTTTTCCGAACAATTCGCCGTGCAGGCCAATTACTTCATCGACAAGGTCAGCGGCGCGTCCGTCGACGTCTTGAGCAATGCCAGCGTCATCAAGGATGAGCGCAAGCAGAAAAGTCTCTCGCTCGACTACATCCACGACAAGACTCAATACAACCTCTCGTATAGCAACAGCACCGAACGCGACTACATCTCCAACACGACCCATTTCTCGCTGAGCCAGGACATGTTCGGCGATCTGACCACGGTGACGCTGGGATTTACCGACAGCCGGAATAAAGTGGGCGAAAACAACGGCACCGCCAACCTGCCCAAAATCGCGTGGCTTGGCCACGCGGAAAGCCGCAGCTACGAAGGCGGCCTGTCGCAGGTCATCACCAAGAACCTGATTGCGGGCGCGACCGTGGAAGTCATCACGGACCAGGGTCTCCTGAGTAACCCTTATCGCTCGATACGCTATATCGTGGATCCCGCGATAAATCCGCTGGGGTACGCCCTGGGCAGCCAGCTATTTCCCAATACCCGCACGAGCACGGCCGTCGAAGCGAGAGCTAAATACTACCTCCCCTATCGAGCAGCGGCATCCGTGTCGTATCGATATTTCACCGACACCTGGGGTATCCGCGCGAACACCGTCGAGGTGGGGTATACGCAGCCTGTCTCCAACATGTTCATCTTCGAAGGGCGGCTGCGGCACTACAGCCAGAATCACGCGACGTTCTACAGCGACTTGTTTCCCTTCGCGAACTCGCAGAACTTCGAGGCTCGCGACCAGAATCTCGCGGCATCCACTAATAACACCATCGACGCGAAGATGACCTGGGCCTTCGCGCCGGAAGGCTTCCTCGTCTTCAAGCGCGCCACCGCGAGCCTCGACGTGAGCCGGATTCAGTTCAAGTACAAGGACTTCAGGGATATACGCGACTACACCGTCAACAACGGCTACGCACCCGGCGCGGAACCGCTGTACGGCTTCAACGCGATGATCTATCAGGTCTATATTTCGATGTTCTTCTGACCCGAGCGCACTTGTTCGCGCCACCACACGAGCAGCATGGGCGACAGTGCCGCGACGATGGCGGTGGTGTCCGCCACCCAGTCCCAAAAATCCCGGTCTCTGTGCACGATGGAAAGTCCTTGGACGAATTCGATCAGCGCGCCGAGTACGGACAATAAGACTCCGATGACCCACAGCCGGCGCCGGGGAAACGCCGCCACTCCAAGTCCGGTCAGGGCGTAGAAGGCGATGAAGTGTTCAGCCTTGTCCCAGGGGACTAATTGAAGAGCGTGCGCAGGCGGTATCACGGCGCTGTAGCAGGTAAAGATCAGGGCCCCAACGAACACGGCCTGGGCCAGCCGAATCAGCATCGATATTCTAGGCACGGAGCTTCCCAAAAATCTGAGCATATCAAATCCAGACCGGCCATTCCGGGCGTGACTCTGCCGTCGAATTCTGCATATCATTAAGAATGAACTTGACGCGCCGCGAGGTGATCGAGACTTTGAGTTTGGCCGCCGGCTTGTCGGCCGCTCTGCCCTGGCGCGAGACGCGGGGTGCCGCGCCTGAACGGCTCGACGCGAAAGACCCGGCCGCGGCGGCGCTGGGCTATGTGGAAAACGCCGCCCAAGTCGACGTCAAGAAGTACCCGGATTTCGTGAAGGGATCGACTTGCGAGAATTGCCTGCTGCTCCAGGGAAGCGCCGGCAATGACTACCGTCCGTGCAGTGTCTTCCCCGGCAAACTGGTCTCGGTCAAGGGCTGGTGCAAGTCCTGGACCCCCGAGATGTAAGCGTCCCGTACCCGCACGCCGACCGCAGGAAAATCGACGAAAAAGCCATCGATGCCTCGCTTGAGAAACCGCTGAATTTCGCCATCCAGATCGCCATGCGCCGCCGGCGACCCACCGCTCTTCAGATCGTCGGGAAGAAACTCATTCTCGGCGCGAAAAGTCCACACATGGACCTTTAGATTCACCGCATGAGCCGCGCGTATGCCCTCGGGCGTAGCCAGAACCTTCGCGATGCCGATCGCGTCGGCATATTTTGCAATCTCCGCCAAGTCGCCCAGTTCGTGTTCCAGCAGTTGCACCAAGGGCAGCGGGGTCATGTCGCGCAATTGCCGCAGATTGCGCGGATCGAACGACTGGATGAACACCGGGCTGCGGTCTGCGGCATAGCCCTGGCGCTGCAAAGCATCGAGGACGGCCTGTTCCAGCGGCAAACCGATTCCGGCGAAATGAGCCGGGTGTTTGGTTTCTGGGTAAACGCCGATCCTCGGGATGCCGCCCCGTCGTCGATTGGCTTCGGTCGCCAATTGCATGATTTCATCGAAGGTGGGGATCATGCAGCGACCGTCAAAGGCGCAATTCTGCGGTCGTAATTCCGGGAGGCGTTCCCGCGCGCGCAGCGTCTTGATCTCGGCGATGGTGAAATCTTCCGTGAACCAACCCGTCATGGTTTCGCCGTCGATGATTTGAGTGCGGCGCCGCGCCGCGAACTCCGGATGCTGCGCAACGTCGGTGGTGCCCCCGATTTCATTCTCGTGCCGTGCAATGAGCACGCCGTCGCGAGTCATGACCAAATCGGGCTCGATGTAGTCGGCGCCCTCCTCTATCGCCAATCGATAGGACTCGATGGTGTGTTCCGGTCGTTCGCCGCTGGCTCCGCGATGAGCAATGACAAGGATATCAGGCAAGGGACACCCGTTTTGACCATGGCGCTCGAGTTTACCGCACGCGCGCCAGGGCGAGGCTCCGTTATCACGGAGCCTCGAAAGGTCAGCGGTCCCGAGACAATCCTATCGCGGAGGAGGCATGATCGAAGCCATCGGCTCGTGCGCCGATATCAAGGAGTTCGTTCCCGGAATCCAAGGCGATCGCGGGTTCGGTGCACTTTCACCCCAATCCGCCCGCAGCGATGTCGGTTGCGCCGCAAACGCGATCCCGATGGCAAATACCGCTGCGGCCGCCACCGTCACTTTTCGACGATGCATACCTTAATCCTCCTATTGGCTAGATTTGATGCGGCGGGTTCAGCGGCGGCGAATCCATCACTGCGGCATGCGGCGGGTTCAGCGGCGGCGAGTCCATCACTGCGGCATGCGGCGGGTTCAGCGGCGGCGAGTCCATCACGGCCACATGCGGAGGGTTCAAGGGCGGGGAATCCATCACGGCCACGTGCGGAGGGTTCAAGGGCGGGGAATCCATCACGGCCACGTGCGGGGGGTTCAGCGGCGGGGAGTCCGTCACGGCCACGTGCGGGGGGTTCAAGGGCGGGGAGTCCGTCAATGCAAATGCGGAACCGGCCATTGCGCAGCCAGCGACCAAAGCGATTAGACTAACCTTCATAATGTTTACTCCGAATGATTTATTGATGAGTGCGACGATGCGGGACCCCGAGATACGACTCCCTGCATTGGTAAAAGCGACACCCCGGCGAGAATTCCCTCACGTGGCCGTGACAATGTATGCTTAAGGGAAAACCCGAAGCTGCGGGCAAAAATCTTCTGTGGCGGAGAGAACGACGATGCCGGTTCCGGCCAACTTCACGCAGCTCCTGACCGAGTGGCGATCAGGCCATCCGCAGGCGTTGGATCGTTTGACGCCGCTGGTATACGACGAACTGCGGCGACTGGCCCGCAACTACATGCGCGCGGAGCGAGGCAGCCACACTCTGCAAGCGACGGCGGTGGTTCACGAAGCCTTCATGCGTTTGATTCAAGCCAATGTAGCGCTGCAGGATCGGGGACATTTTTTTGCCCTGGCATCGCGGCTCATGCGCCGCGTGCTGGTCGACCATGCAAAATCACGCTCGCGAATGAAGCGCAACGTCGGCGCCAGAGGTTCAGTTTCCGAAGAACCGCACGATGCCTTGCCGCCGATGGACTTCGACGTCATCGCGCTCGACGATGCCCTCGAGGGGCTCCAGCAGATGGAACCTCGGTTGGCCCAGGTCATTGAATTGCACTATTTCGGGGGCTTGACGTATGACCAGATTGCCGCTGCGGTCGGCGCGTCGGCGGCAACCGTGCACCGCGATATTCGGCTCGCGCGGGCCTGGTTGCTCAATGAAATAGGCGGCACTAGGCCGGCATGATTCCACGCGCGCGCTGGCAGCAGATTCAGTCGCTGTTCGAGCAGCTGATCGACACCGGCACCGGCGAACGTTCGGCGCGCTTGGCGAGCGCCTGCGGCGATGACGCGGAGCTGCGCTCATCCGTCGAGTCCCTGCTCAAAACGGATGGAAGGCGCGACGACGTGCTGCTGCAGGCGATCGGCGAAGCCGCGGAATCGCTGTTGGAGGACCACCAGGATCGGCTGATCGGCACGCGCGTGGGTCCGTATCGCGTCGTGTCCATTCTCGGGCACGGCGGCATGAGCACCGTGTACCGCGGCGAGCGCGACGACTCTCAATTTCAACAAACCGTGGCCATCAAGGTGTTGCAGCACGCGCCCCTGCATCCCCGGCTGCGCAGCCGCTTGCACAGCGAGCGGCACATTCTTGCGACGCTCGATCACCCATCGATCGCGCGCCTGATCGATAGCGGCGATCTCGAGGATGGCACGCCCTATCTCGTGATGGAACACGTCGACGGCGAGTCCATCGACGCCTATTGCGACGCCCGTACCTTGTTCGTTCGGGAGCGCGTCGCGCTGTTCGTGAAAGTGTGTGCGGCAGTGCAGTATGCGCATCGCAACCTGGTGGTTCACAGGGACATCAAGCCCTCCAATATTTTTGTCACGGCCGAAGACGCGCCCAAGCTGCTCGACTTCGGCATCGCGAAGCTTCTGGCTCCCGAGAGTCTTTCGCATACCTTGCCGGTGACGCGGCTTCAAGAACGCATCCTGACCCCCGAGAACGCGGCGCCCGAACAGGTGCTCGGCCGAGCGATTACCACGGCCACGGACATCTACGCGCTCGGAGTATTGCTGTACCAGCTGCTGACCGGCCGCTCGCCGTATCGTCTGCTGAGCTACAGCCAGCTGCAACTGGAGCGCGCCATTTGCATGGACGATCCGGTGCGTCCGAGTCAGATGGTCATTTCCAAATTGGGTGGCGAAAAGGATGCCGACCGCAGCCGACTTTCGGACCGCCGCGGACTGTCGCCGCAGCGGCTGCGCGCGCGCCTGAGCGGCGATTTGGACGCCATCGTGGCGATGGCGATGCGCAAGGAGCCGGACCGGCGCTATCCGTCGGTCGAGGCGCTGGCGGATGACCTGAATCGACATCTGCTCGGGCAGCCCGTACTCGCGCGACAGGGTGATTGGCGCTACAACGGCATCAAGTTCCTCAAGCGCCATCTCTTGCCGGTAGCCGGCGTCGTCACCGCATTCCTGGCTCTTGCGCTATTCGCCGGCGCGGTGTTGTGGGAGAACCGCCGCATCGAATTGGCTAGGGATGCCACCGCCCAAGAACGCGACCGAGCGCAACAAGTGTCGGCCTTCCTGGTCGACGTGTTCTCGCAGGCCGATCCCTTCAATGCTCAGGGCAAGGAGCCGACCGCCAAGGATTTGCTGGATCGGGGCGCGGAGAAAATCTCGGGAAACTTAGGCCTGCAGCCCGAAGTACGCGCCCAGCTGCTCGAAAGCATCGGCCTCGCCTATCGGCGCCAAGGCTTGAGCGAGCGGGCGATTCCGCTGTTCGAACAGGCCGTCGCCATTCGCCGCCAGGAACGGCCGCTCGACAACGGGC
Source organism: Steroidobacteraceae bacterium (assembly GCA_036498345.1). GTDB lineage: Bacteria > Pseudomonadota > Gammaproteobacteria > Steroidobacterales > Steroidobacteraceae > Bog-1198. The sequence goes on along the minus strand of DASYFQ010000093.1, from coordinate 27,919 downwards.
ATGTTGCCGCGGCGCTGGCCAATTTGGCGCGCGCGTTGACCGATGGCGGTCATTTGATTTCGGCGGAGGCCGATTTGCAGCAGGCGGTGGAGTTGTCGCAAGGCGACGGCAAGGCGCGACCCATAGAGACCGCGGATATCTTGGTGCAATTTGGAAACTTTGCGCTCGATGCCAAGAGCGATCCCGCGCGCGCCTCTGAGCTATTCGGTAAGGCGCTCAACATCTACAGGAGCGCGATCGGCAATCAGAATCTGCAGGTGGCGGCGACTTTGAATGGTCTCGCCGCCGCGGCGGTGTGGACGGACGACTATCCCCTGGCGGAGCACTATCAGCGCGAAGCGTTGAGTATTTTCCAAGCGACCGTCAGCCGTAATCATCCCGATCACGCGGTCGCCTTGGCGGCCTTGGGATACATACTGACCCAGCGCGGCAAATACGCGGAATCCGAGCAGGTCCTGAACGAAGCATTGCAAATCGAGCGCAACGTATTTGGAGTCGACAACCAGCGGATCGCGGCGACCGAAGCAGATTTGGGCATTCTCTATGATCGGGAGGGCGACACCACCCGCGCCATTGCGGCGACCCAGACTGCATTGAGAATCACTCGCGATCGGCGCGGCTCGAATCACTATTTGACCGGATACTATCTCGACGCTCTGGCAGATCTGTATTTGCGGGCCAACGACCTGCCGACCGCCGAGGCCGACGCCCGCCAGGCGCTTGCCGTGTATGCACAGGCACTGCCCGCGCGTCATTTGTACATCGCCTCCACTCGCCAGCTCCTGGGCGAGGTGCTGTTGCGACGCGGATCACTGGCGGCCGCCGAAGCGGAACTTCGGGCCGCGTTGGACATGACTGAGGGGCTGGCCGGTCCTGATAGCTGGCGCGCGGCGCGCAGCGAGGCGAGTCTGGGCTGGGTACTGATCCAACGCGACAAGGCCGCCGAGGGCGAACCCATGCTCGTAGCGGCGCGCTCCAAACTGTTGACGGCGGTGGGGCCGAAGCATCGGGCAACCGAGCAGGCGACCGCGCGGCTGGTCGAATATTATCGCGCGCATCACCGCGATGCCGATGCGGCGCGGGTTCTCGCGGCGCCTGACACGCGGTAAGCTTGGGCATTATCCGGTCGGCTCGGGGTCAGCCCCGCTATGATGGCGTGATAACACCAAATTATCAGGAGTTTTGATGTCTATAAGAACCCCACTGGCTTCGACGCTGTTTTTATCCGCATTGTTCGCCATTTCGGCAGTAGTCGGCACTGCGCATGCCGGCGCCCGCGAGGAGGGTCGCCTGCTCACGGCAACCGAAGTGCTGGAGGAGGTGCAGGCCATGCCGGATCAGCAAATTCCGGATGCGCTGCTTTCCCGCGCCTATGGAATAGCGGTGATACCCGATGTCACCAAAGTGGCCTTTATATTCGGCGGTCGCCACGGCAGGGGAGTATTGGTGGTGCGCGACAAATTGAATTCCCCCTGGAGCAACCCGACCTTCGTCTCGCTGACCGGCGGTAGCTGGGGCTTTCAAGTCGGAGCCCAGTCCTCCGATATCATTCTGGTGTTCACCTCCAAGACGGGCGTCGAAGGCGTTGCCGGGGGCAAACTCACTCTGGGCGCTGATGCGTCGGTTGCCACGGGACCGGTCGGCCGGCAAGGGTCGGCGGCGACCGATATGACTTTCCATGCGGAGATCTATTCCTATGCACGGACTCGCGGATTGTTCGGCGGCATCGCGTTGGATGGGAGCGTGATCTCGATCGACCGGCCGGCCAACGCCGCGCTGTACGGCAAGAGCGGGGTAACGGCCACGGAGATATTCTCGGGTCAATCACCGGCCGCCCCGGCGACGGCGCAGCGTTTCCTGGAGAGACTGGCGCAGGCGACGCACACGTCGGTGCGCGGTTCGCCGGTACCACAAGCCGATGCGCCGGCCGCATCGGCTACGCAGCCGCCGAATCATGCTGCATCCGGCTCGGAACCCCCGCGCACCTACCCCTTGGAACAACAGAAATAGGCAAACGTGGAAGTTTTCCACGCCGGGGCTCTGACGCATCAGATCGCGAGGCAAGAGCCCCCATTGGCACAGCCGCCGCGATAGTCGACGCACCGCGCCACGGCAATTGCGCCGCGGCACACAAGATCGACCCAGGCCAGGGCCGGTCGATCGAACTCGGCAAGGAGATGCCGTGTATTGGACGCCCCTGAATGGCGTGCTGCTCGATGCCGCCTGTGAGCCGTACCGCAGTGCCGGCCGCTTCGCCTATTACTTCGCCCGCGGCAAGCTGCGCGCAGACCCCGTCTACCGCGCCATCCTCGAGCTGGGTCTGCTGCTCGGACGAGCGCGGGTGCTGGACTTGGGCTGCGGCCAGGGGCTTCTGGCCGCGTGGCTGAGAGCCGCCGAGCATTGCTATGAGAACGGCAGCTGGCCGCAGGCTTGGCCGCCCGCGCCGACCGCCCTGTCGACGCGCGGTATCGAGATGATGGCCCGCGACGTCGAGCGTGCGCGCAGCGCGCTCGGCGCCTCATGCGAAGTGTCGCAGGCCGACATCCGCGATACGGCGTTCGGAACCGTCGACGCCGTGGTCATTCTGGATGTTTTGCACTACATGACTCCGCAGGCGCAACTCGAGGTCCTGCGGCGCGTACACGCGGCGCTGCCGCCGAGAGGCTTGCTGCTGCTGCGCATCGGTGACGCGGGCGGCGGCTTGCGGTTTCGCTATGGTCAATGGAGCGACCAACTGGTGATGCTGTTGCGCGGGCATTCAATGGCGGGCCAGCATTGCCGCAGCGTTGCACAGTGGCACGTGGTGTTGCGGGAATGCGGCTTCGACAGCGAAGCGAAGCCGATGAGCCGGGGAACTCCGTTTGCCAATGTCCTGTTGATTGCGCACGCCACCTAGCGCAGTGCAATACCGCGAAGCTGTCAGGCGGCCGCTGAGTCAGCGGACAGCTCCACCGCCTGCGAGGCCGCATCAACCGTCTTGAGCAGCACGGGTCGCCGCCACACCCGCTTCACGTATTCCAATACCCTGCGCGACCGGTCCGCATCCAGACCGCGCCCATCAAGCTGGGTGTCGTGCTCCAGGACCAGAGTGCCGTCGCTGCGCACCTCGACCACGGAGATGCGGGGCGCTCCAAAATTGTACTTCTCCGACAGCAGGTTCTCCTGCAGCGCCTCGATGTCGCCGCCGACCACCTTGATCTGGCCGTTCTGTTGCCGTTGATAGCGGAATAGCCCCATGTCCGCGGCGATATCGTGTGTCAGGTGATTGCGGAGAAAACTGAAATCATCGTCCTCGCGCATGATCTGCCGTGCCGCATCGAGCCCGGCCTTCTTGACGATCTCCTCCCACAAGGTAAACCCCAAATGATAGGGATTGACCGTGAGGGCGACCTGCTCTCCGGCTGCCACCGGCCGTACCACGTCAGAATGGCACTTGATTGCATCTAGGTAGGCGGCTTGGGGAATGAAATCCGCTTCGCGCAACAGGCGCGCGTGCCAATAAGACGCCCAGCCCTCGTTCATGATTTGGGTGGCGTAGACCGGGTAGAAATAGAACGACTCTTCGCGTACGGCGAGAAAAATGTCGCGCTCCCAGCTCTCCATCTCCGGCGCATACGTGGCGATGAACCACAGCAGATCGCGCTCGGGATGCGGCGGCAGCGGTGTGCGGATCTTGCGCGATTGCGGAACGGCCGCAACATCGGCATCGAGCGCGGCAAAGCGGGCGCGAAATGCATCGTCGGCCGGATGCGTCGGAGCAGGCAGGTACTCCGGGTAGCGGTCGCGACGCAGCTTTTGATCGACGTCGATGTACTGTTCCAGCGACAGCGCAGCATCGAGCACCTGCTCCACGGCATTCACCCCATAGGACTCGATGTCCCGCTGGATCTGCCGCGCATGGCTCGCCGCGTGTTCGACGATATGTTCGCTGCCTTGATCCTGGCAACGGCGGAACAGCAAATTGTTGTTGGAGAAGTCTGCATGGCCGAGCACGTGGGCCGTGACCAGAATGTTGTCGGCCAGGCCATTGCTCGACGCGAGGTACGCATGGCCCGGATTGCCGGGAAACACTACCTCGAATAGTCGCGAAAACCCCATGTGCCGCTGCACCAGTTGATATATGTAGCGCGCACCGAACGACCAGTGCGGCATGCGCACCGGTAATCCGTAGACGGCGATCTCCGTCATGAAGCTGTCGGGGACCGCTTCGAATATGACCGGCGACCAGTCGAGCCCCTGCTTGCGCGCCAGCTCCTCGATTTTCGGCACATGGCTGCGCCACGTGCGTTTCATGGTGCAACTCCGGCAGCGGCGTCGGCGGTAAAGAAATGGCGCACGGCCGCTGCTACGTCGTCAGGTCCGGCAATCGCGAACCGGCCGGTCGGCAGGCCGGCTGCGGCTATTTCCTCGAACAGCCGGAACGTCTCACTGGTCGTATGGCGCGTCGCGGCGGCCAATATCTCGACATATCCGGCGTAGCGCGCCAGCTTGGCGATTCCTTCGAGTTCACTACGAGCCGGTATTCGATCATCCGCCGCATTGTCTCCATCCGACGCGTAGAACAGGTAGACATTGCAACTCGCCGGATTGAAGCGCGACTGCATGAGCTCATGCACCTTGGCGAATCCGGTCGAGGCCACCGTGCCGCCGCTGCCGCTGACCTTGAAGAAATCCGCTTCGTTGAACTCCCAGGCGTCCGTCGTGTGCGCCACGAAGACGATGTCCAGGGAGCGATACTCGCGCCGCAGTCCTACGGCCACCCAGAAGAAAAAGGTTTTCGCCAACTGGCGATCTCGTTCCGTCATGCTGCCCGACACGTCGAGCAGGAAGAACACGGCGGCGCGCACCGCCGGCTGGCGGCGGCGCGTCAGTTGCCGAAAGCGCAGATCCTCGTCGGTGAACGACGGTGATGAAGCATCCACCGCTCTGCGCTTGATGGATTCCTTGAACGAGCGGCGCCGGTCGAGCCGGGAACGCGCACCGCGCCGATCCAGGCCCTCGCGTTTCCAATCCGAGTCCTCCGAGGGACCGACACGCGGCTGCAGATTGGGCAGCTTCATGTCTTCCCAGAGCCAATCGATGATTTCGTCGATCTTGAATTCGAGCAGCAGTTCGGTGCCGCCGCGTTCCTTGCCCCCGGCGCCTTTCTGCCCGGGCCCGCTCTGAGGCGCACCCTGGCCGAGCGTGTCGCCCGGTTTGGCCTTGCCTTGCCCCACACCCTGGGACTCGCCGCTGTCCAGGAGCCGAAATCGATAGTGCTCGAGCATTCGCACCGGCACACGGACGGTACGCGTGCCATGGTTGATGATGTCGGACCCCGCGACGATCTGCGGCAGATGTTCGCGAACCGCTTCGCGTATCTTGTCGCTGTGCCGCAGCCAGTCGCGAGAACCACGCGAAAAGAGTTCGTACCACCCGTTGATGGGCGGTAAGTCGTTGCCCGAGTCCTTACCCGAGTCCTTACTCATAGCGGCACCATTTTAGCACCATGGCGGCGCAGTTACTCTTGCGATAACAGCGTTGTAACGTAGTTTAACGCCTCCTGGGCGCTGTGTTCGTCATAACCATATTCCTTGACCAGACGCTCCTGCACGACGGATATCTTTTGGCGCGCCTCCTCGTCGGGCCGGTTCGTGGACGTCACCAGCCGCAGCACATCGCGCCGCTCTTCGAAGAGATACTGTTCGATCGCCTCACGGACCCGCGCATGGCTTCCGAGGCGGAACTTCTCTCCAGCCTTGAATGCGACCATGGCCTTGCGAACCACTTCCTGGCGGAACGACTGCTTGCCGGATTCGGAAACCTTGATTTTCTCCTCGACCGAGCGTAAAAATCGCTCGTCGGGCGCCCTATTCTCGCCGGTCATCGGGTCCGTCACTTGCCGCTGATCGAGCGACGCCTCGATCTCGTCGAGGTATTTCTCCAGCAGTTGCTGGCCCTCGTCTTCAAAAGACGCGAACAGCGCGCGATGCACGTCCTCTTTGACCCAGCGGTTGTAGAATTCCTTCCGGGCCGTCACCAAGTGATCGAACCACTGCTTCTTCTGCTTGGCGTCGACGCGCGCATCGCTGTCGATGGCATCTTTTAGCGCGAGCAGCAACTCCATGCTGGTGAGGCTGCGGGAATTGCCGCGCGTGATCGCATTCGAGATGGCATTGATCACGAACCGCGGACTCACACCCGCCAGCCCTTCGTCAGGCGATTCGGCTTTCAGCCGTACGACCTCGGTGTCGGAGAAACCCTCGACCGACTCGCCGGCGAAAATCCGTACCTTCTTGGGCAGATCCAGGCCTTCGCGCTCCGGTTTGCTGTGGCGCGTGAGAATCGCGAACACGGCGGCAAGGTGCAGTACGTGCGGGTCCAGATGCGTGTTGCGGAATGCCGGTGCGCCCTGCACCAGCTTCAGGTAGATGCGTGCCTCGTCGCGGTACGAGAGCGCGTAAGGAACCTTGATGATCACCATGCGGTCGAGCAGCGCCTCGTTCTCCTTCTCCTGAAGAAATCTGTTGAATTCCGCCAGGTTGGTGTGAGCGAGTATCGTCTCATCGAGGTAGATCAAGGGAAACCGCGCAACCTTGACGTTCTTCTCCTGAGTCATCGTCAGCAATAGATAGAGAAATTCGCGTTTGACCTTTAGAATTTCGATCATCTCGAGGATGCCGCGGCTGGCAGCGTATACCGCGCCCGACCACGACCATGCGCGCGGATCTCCCTCATCGCCGACCTGCGCGACCTTGGACAAGTCGACGGATCCGACCAGATCCGCGATGTCCGCGGTCGATGGATCGTGCGGCGCGTACGTGCCTATCCCGCAGCGGGCTGCCTCGGAGAGAAAAATGCGCTCCACCGGCACGCGCAGATAGTCGCCTTCGCATTCGCGGTCCACATAGTCGCGAGCCCACGGACTCAACTCGCCGCTGATGTCGACGCCATAAGTTTCGCGAAATCCCGCGCGCAGGCTCACCGGTATGAGATTCAGCGGCGATTCGCGCAGCGGCGAGCCCTTCACCGCATACAGAGCGCCCGCGTCCGTGCGGCTGTATTCCTCCAGGCCGCGCTTCAGGAGAATGGCCATCGTCGACTTCCCGCCCGACGGCGGACCGAGCAACAGCAGCAATCGGCGTCCGACATCGGAACCCGCGGCGGCGGCCTTGAAGTAGTCGACCACGCGACCGAGGGGCTCGTCGACGCCGAACAATTCGCGTTTGAACAGTTCCCGTGCTTTGAGGGAGTCGCTGCCCGAAAATTCGCGGCCATGCCAAAGCAGCATGTCCCAGATGTATTCATGGCTGGTGCGTACCAGCGCGGTTGGATTGCCGGGCACGATTTGGCTCAGGAATTCGCCTAAGGTTCCCTCCCACCGTTGCGCACGATGTTGCCTGCTGTAGGCGCTTAGCGATTCGAGAAAGTGATCCGGCTTCGACTCATCGTTAGACTGTGATATTCCCATCAGCGAACCTCCGCTCAGGACTAAGACAGGGCTACAGACTAATCGCAATTCTCAGCTTAAGTTAAGAGCAAGTAGCATAAGCAGAGTGTGACCGCCTTCAACTCTTGGCAATGTCTTATGTTAGATGAGTCACAGCTCTAAATTGTTCCTTTTGAGATTAAATCGCGCCGTGGTGCGGAACGATGCCCGGCAGAGCCACGTTCCGTTGCGAGATCGCCTCGCCGGCGGTCCGTGGGAAATAACGATGCAGCTGGCCGCGGCCCTCTAAAGCACTGTTTTATAACCAACTTGTCGCAGCTCTGTGTTGGCGAACTCCGGCGCTGCATTGATGCGTGCCGAGTGGTCATATGACAGCTGCGCCTCCTCGCGTACTGCATGACATGCCGCGCTATACCTCCGCGCCGCTCCGATCGGCGCCCGAGCGATGATCATCGAACGCATTACACACGAGGGTCAAGTGAGAAAGTTGCCAAACCCTTGCCGGCAATGCCCGATGAGAGGGAACCACCTGAAGGCCGCGCGAGGGCTATCTTTTTGGCAGCCGGTACGTTCGTTGAAAACATGTCGCGCAAAAGCTTCCAACGGCCTCCCTCGTGCCGCCAGATGACGATGTACTTGCCATGATCGAGGATCTTGCCCGCCTTGTCGCTCAACTCGTACTGACCTACCTCCGTGACCGTCGGACCTTGGACGAAAACCTCGACGGTTTTGAGACCGATACCGGCAATCCCGGAATCAAATGCGCCTTGCCAGAATTTCTGAATCGCGTCCCTGCCTCGAATCACGTCGCTGCCGGCCGGCAGCAGCTGCCCATCGGCTGCGTACAGTGCCGCCAATGCGGCACCGTCGCCCTTGGCCGCAACCGCAGAGAACTGCGCGTCGGCGGCTTCGATGGCCGACTTCACCCCATCGGCGTGCGCAGGTTGGGCCACACAACCAATGAAGGCGGCGATCAGCACGGCGCAAAGAGAATCAAGGCGGGAATCAAGTTGTGTGATTTTCATATGAGCATTCCGTTCATCCCCAGAGGCACCCGCTCATAGCTTATGCATCGCTGCCGGGCCGCATGTCAAATATGCAAGCGGCGATCCCGGGGGCGCGCTGATGAACTCGGTGGTGATGGCCCCGCGCCCCGCCTTGGCGAGCGCTTGCGCACAGGCTGCGCGCGACTCTCCGCTACTCGCGGGCTACAGGGGGACCCGTCTCATTGAGTGGAGGCGCCGGCGGCGGTGTCGGTTCGACCGGCACCAGCGGCAACTGATACACATCCACCTTGGTCTTTGCTTCCCGTTCCTGCCGCAGCTTTTCTTGACTCAATCGCAGCTGCTCGCGGCTGTGCTCGAATTCCTCGGTGCGCTTCGCCTCTTTGGCCGGCTCGCTTTGGCTGGCGAGACGTTCAATGGCGATTCGCGCATTCAGACAATCCGAATCGGTACGTGCCCTGGATTGATTCTGATTGCACTTGAGCAGCACCCCGTCGAGCATCACGCGATCCTCCATGAGGTCGTTGACCGTCGTCGGGGGAATACGCCGCGGACTACAGGCTGCCGTGGCCAAAATAACGGCACCCAGGCACCCGCAGGCAGCAATAAATTTGATCGAAGTTGGCATATGGCTTTCCATTCGCAATGGTACTCAAAACCGGCCGCTACGCGACCCCATGGCTGTGACGCATCTCACGACTTGACAAGGTTCCTGGCGAACCCCGGGGATTCGCACCGTTTCGGCCGCGGGTACCCCCCGGTTTGACCCCGTCGCAGCGCATGTGTACCGTTCCCGTCATGCCAGTACCCAAAGCCGCAGTAGAAGCACAGCTCGATTTTGAGACGGCCATGCGTGACCTCGAAGAGCTGGTGGAACGCCTCGAACAAGGCGATCTGCCCCTCGAGGAATCTCTGGCAGCTTTCGAGCGCGGCGTCATGCTGACTCGTGCCTGTCAGACCGCGCTCAAAGAGGCGGAACAGAAAGTCGAGATCTTGCTAAAAAGAGCCGGTGAACCTGCAGTTGAAGAATTTACTCCCGACGAACCCAAAGCCGGCTGAGTGCCGGTCGTGAGCACGGATGAACTGGCGGCGCGATTGCGCGGCTATCAATCACGTGTGCAAGCCGTCCTTGACCGCGTTCTGCCTTCGGCCGACAAGATTCCGCAGCGGCTGCACGCGGCCCAGCGCTACGCAGTTCTCGGGGGCGGCAAACGCTTGCGCCCTTTGCTCGTGTACTGCACCGGAGAAGCTTTGGGCATTCCCGCAAGCGCGTTGGATGCCCCGGCCGCGGCGGTGGAGCTCATTCACTCCTATTCTTTGGTTCACGACGATCTGCCGGCGATGGACGACGATGACCTGCGTCGCGGCCAGCCCACGACGCATCGCGCCTTCGACGAAGCGACTGCCATACTCGCGGGCGACGCGCTCCAGGTCCTGGCATTCTCGCTGCTGGCGCGCGATCGCGCCGCCGGCGTGAGCCCCGAGGCACGATTGAAAATGATTCAGATTCTCGCGGATGCGAGCGGCACCGAGGGCATGGCCGGCGGCCAGGCGCTGGATCTTTCCGCGGTGGGCCGCAACCTCGAGCTCGAAGAACTCGAGGCCATGCACCGCCTCAAGACCGGCGCCTTGATCCGCGCGAGCGTGTTGCTGGCCGCGGCATGTGCGCCCGGATTGACCTCGGCCGAATGGGATGCGCTCGACGCCTATTCAGAGGACATCGGGCTCGCATTTCAAATCCAGGACGACATTCTCGACGTCGAGGGCAATACCGAAGATCTCGGCAAGACCATCGGCGCCGACGCCGCGCGGGCCAAGCCCACTTACCCCAGCGTTCTCGGACTGGAAGCCGCCAAGACACGGGCGCGAGAACTGCGGCGTCGCGCGTGTGGCCGGCTCGCGCTGTTCAACGGACGTGCACAAGTACTGGAGTGGCTGGCCTCGTACGTCGTTGATCGTCGAGTTTAGGATTACCTGGCGGACGTCCGACTCGATTTGTACGCCTTGCGGAGCAGATCGCCGCCTCGCGGCTGCGCGTGAGGCCCCAAAAGGGCCGATGCCGCCCGCCCACTCCGCCTGATGGTTGCCCAGCCTCCCGCCCAACGCCGGATCCCGCACGAATCGCCTAACATTCTTGGAATTCGCCTTTTCACCACCATGTACCCCCGATCGCGCATTTTATCTTCATTCTCGCGCAGCGAGCCTATCGGGCGGGGTCGCCTCGACCCCGTAAATTCGGCGCGTAGCGCCTGGAAAACGCCGCCCTCCCCCTCAAAAAGCCGAATGTGAAGCCCGTGGAGGACGTGCAGGGTCATGCCGATACGCGGCAAATACCGATCAACAAGGTCGGCATCAAGGACATTCATCACCCGATCAGGGTGAAGGATCGCGCCCGCGGCGAGCAGCACACCGTCGCGAGCTTCAACATGTACGTGAATTTGCCGCACAACTTCAAGGGTACTCACATGTCCCGCTTCGTGGAGATCTTGCACCGGCACGAGCGGGAAATCTCCGTCGATTCCTTCGGCAAAATGCTCGTGGAAATGATCGAGCATTTGGACGCGGGCGCCGGTCATATCCAGATGACGTTTCCGTACTTCGTGATGAAAAAGGCGCCGGCCACCGGAGTCGAGAGCTTGATGAATTACCAGGCCACCATTTTTGGCGAGCACCGCGACGGTAAGACCGACGTCTGGCTCAAAGTGGTGGTCCCGACCACCAGCCTATGCCCGTGCTCGAAGAAGATCTCCGATTACGGCGCGCACAACCAACGTTCTCACCTCACCTTGACGGCGAAGCTGGTCGAGCACATGTGGCTGGAAGAACTGATCGATATCGCCGAGCAACAAGCCTCATGCGAGGTGTATGGAATCTTGAAACGGCCCGATGAGAAGTACGTGACCGAGCGCGCCTACGACAATCCGAAATTCGTCGAGGACACGGTGCGGAACGTGGCGGTGGCCTTGAACGAGGACAAACGCGTTCGCGCCTATGTGGTCGAATCGGAGAACTTCGAGTCGATCCACAATCATTCGGCGTACGCGATGATCGAGCACGACAAGGAGACGGGCCCGTTAGCTTTGGGCGTTGCCTAGGCTGGGGCCCGGAGTAGGTGCCCTCTCGGCGTTTTGCAGGCGCCCGATCATGCTGCGCAGAAACACTTGGTTGAAGCGCAATTGACACTCGGCTGATACCTGCTCGAGGAGCGTGGAGCTGACCTTCATCACGGTCACGGCGCCCGAGGCATTGATCGTGGCGGTGCGCTTCGCCCCGCGCACATAGCTGGTCTCGCCGAAGCAATCGCCGTTCTCCAGATAGCCGAGCGCCCGGCCGAGCCTCTGCACACTGACGCGCCCTTGCACGATGATGTAGAAGCGATCGTCCATTTCACCTTCCTTGACGATCTCCTCCGCGTCGGCATAGTCCTGCCAGCTGCTGGCGCGCAGAACCTCCCAGATTTCGCCATGCGAAAACTCGTGGAAAAACTTCAGTTTGCGCAGCAAGCTGAATTGTTCCTGCTGGTCGATTCGGTTGTATTGCGCGCGCAATTTCTGGTGCACGCGCGTGAGTTCGGCGGCGAAGTCCAGGCCGGTTTTGTAGCGCTTATCCGGCTCTTTCTGCAGCGCCATGGCGGTCACGTTCTCGAGTTCCTCGGGGATCTCGGGACGCAGGGTATGAATGGGCGGCGGGGTGGCGAACACGATCTGGTGCAGCAGTTTTTGCAGATTGCCGGCCCGGAACGGCCGGGTTCCGGTTAGAAGCTCGTACATCACCGCACCCAACGAATACAGATCCGAACGATTAGTGAGTTCAATCGACTGAACTTGTTCGGGAGACATATAGGACGGACTGCCCGCGATTCCCTCGATGCGTGAGATTTCCGAATCGGCCACCAAAGCGATTCCGAAATCAATGATGCGCACGTCGCTTTCGAGCGTGAGCATGATGTTGCTGGGCTTGATGTCGCGATGAATGACGCCGCGGCTGTGCGCGTAATGCAGAGCCCGCGCCGCCTTATAGATCAGCTCCACTACATCGTCGATGCGCAGCAGATTGTCCGGGCGGCAGTAGGCCGCAAGGGTGCGCGCGCCGTGCACATGCTCGGTCACGATGTAACAATGTCCGTTCTCTTCGCCCGCATCGTAGATCGGCAAGATGTTCGGGTGCTGCAACATCCCGACCATGTGCGCTTCGGAGAGGAACATCTTGCGCGCGATGCGCTTGCGATTCTCATCGCCGCTGGCGTCCACGTTGTACACCTTGATGGCGACGTCGCGGCCGTAATAAGGATCGTGCGAGAGATAGACGACGCCCGTGCTGCCGCGTCCTACCTCATTGATGATCACATATTTGCCGATCTTCTCTGGCAAGGAGGCGCGGCCGTTCTGGGTCTTCGCGTGAGTAGTTAAGCGAGTGTTGCTCAAGGGTAACCGTGCGCTGCGAGGCCTAGTCAAGTGATTGACGCAGAGGATACTGGGGAGACCGGACCTAAACTGTGATTTGGGTCGAGGCTTAGGCGAAGTGATCCCATCCTCGCACAGCGGGCAGGAATTCCGTGCCGTTCAGCGACCACGTCACACCGTTGCCGGCGCGAAGCTCACCTATCGCGGTCAGCCTTAAGTTCAATTGGTCCGCTTTAGCCTCGAGTTCGGCGTACTGCGGCGCCGGCACGGCGAGCAGCAACTCATAGTCGTCGCCCGCCGCCAGCGCCCAATCGCGCGCTCGAGTTGCGGGAACCGCGGCGCGCATCGCCTCCGATAACGGCAATCGCTCGACCGCGACGTGGGCGCCAAGTCCGCTCGCCTGCGCGAGCTTCGGTAAGTCCCCGATCAGCCCATCGGATAAGTCCATCGCCGCCGTCGCGATGCCGCGTGCCGCAAGACCGAAACTCACTCTGGGCGCCGGGTAGTCGAAGCGTCGAATGAGTTCCAGCACCGCGCCGCTGATGTCAGCCGCCGGCGGGGTGGTGACGAAATGCAGGCCGGCGCCGGCATCGCCCAGTGTGCCGGTCACTGCCAATACATCCCCCGCGCGGGCACCGCCCCGGCGCAGAGCCGTGCCCCGCGGAACATGTCCCAGTATTTGCACGGCCACGGTCAAGGGACCCCGCGTGGTATCGCCGCCAACCAGCGCGACTCCGCTGGCGTCCGCAAGATCCAAAAGCCCCGCCGAGAATCGCTCCAACCAAGCGGCGTCCACGCTCGGCACGGTGAGCGACAGCGTCGCCCATGCGGGGGTCGCGCCCATGGCCGCCATGTCGCTCAGATTGACGGCGAGCGCGCGATGGCCGATCGAGCGGGCATCGGTCCCTTGCGGAAAATGGCGCCCCGCCACGATGGTGTCCACGGCGGCTACCAATTCCGTGTCCGGCGGCAATGCCAACACCGCGGCGTCATCGCCGATGCCGAGGATGACGCCGGATTGCGCGGCGTCCGCCGCCTGGCGGCGCTGAAAGAAACGCTGAATCAGGTCGAACTCGCCGAGATCGGGAGTCTCTGCGTTCATGCCTTTACTCAGCCGAGGCCGTATTCGTGCGGCCGCAATTCCTTCGCGGCTCGATCCAATACGGCATTGACGAATTTATATCCGTCCGTCGCGCCAAACTGCTTGGTCAGCTGCACCGCCTCGGCAAGCGCCACTCGATACGGTAACTCGGGACAGGACTCCAACTCGTGAAGTCCCAACCACAACACCGCGTGTTCTATCGGATCAAGTTCAGACGGCGGAATCTCGCAGAGGCGCGCCAGGCGGGAATCCAAGGCCTCTCGATTCGGCGCAATCGCCGCGATCAGCGCGCGAAAATAATCCAGATCCACCCGATCCGCTTCCGGGTCGGCGGCGTATTGCTGCTGCGTATCCATCCATGGGGACGGGTTGATCTGAATTTGATAAAGCGCCTGCAGCGCGAGCCGCCGCGCGTGACTGCGGGCGCGATTACCCGAGGCGCGATTACTCGACGCGCGATCGCCGGAAGCGCCTTCACCCGCGTGGGGGCGTTTGCCGGTCACTTCTCAAGGTTCCAGGCGGCGCAGGAGATTGGCCATTTCTATCGCAACCAGCGCCGCGTCGGCGCCCTTGTTGCCGGCCTTGCCCCCGGCCCGATCCACGGCCTGCTCCACCGTATCGGTCGTCAACACGCCGAATGCAATCGGCACTCCGGATTCGAGTGCAATGCGCGCGATGCCTCCGGCGCATTCACCGGCGACATAGTCGAAATGCGGAGTCTGGCCGCGGATCACGGCGCCGAGCGCGATGAGCGCCTCATAGCGGCGCGACAGCGCCAACTTGCGCGCCACGAGGGGAATGTCGAACGCACCCGGAACGCGCACGATCTCGATCTGCTTCTCGCTCACCCCGTGGCGTTTGAGCGCATCGATCGCGCCGCGCACCAGCGGCTCCACCACGAAATCGTTGAACCGCGCGGCGATGAGCGCAAAACGCAGATCGCGCGCCAGCAGCTCCCCTTCGGTAATCTTCGGCTGATCGTTAGGCACAAGTCTTCCTCACTTGAGAATGGCGCGAAGTATAGCCTTCGGGGTGCTCATTCGCCGCCATCCACATAACTGGTGACCTCCAGATCGAAGGCGGCGAGACCCTGGAGCTGCTTGGGAGCGCTCAACACGCGCATGCGCTTGAGGCCGAGGTCCTTGAGGATTTGCGCGCCTATCCCGTAGGTTCGAAGCACCGTGGCGCCGGCGTGGCGCGTGACCGGGGTCTTGGCGTCCAGCAGCCGCACGCTGTCCATGAAGTGCCGCGGCGTCTCTTCCGGCCGCAAAATGACGACAACGCCCGAGGGTTCGCTCGCCACGCGGCGCATCGCCGCGTGCAGCGGCCAGCCGAGCCGCTCGTTGCGGACACCCACGACATCCCGCAGCGTGTCGTTGATGTGTACGCGCACCAGGGGCGGAAGATCGGAATTCAAGTCGCCTTTGACCAACGCGATGTGCACGGTCTTGTTGACGTGATCCTCGTAGCAGGACAGCCGGAAACTGCCGTATTCGGTCTCGACGGTGTCCTCGTAAATGCGCTCCACCGAGCGCTCGTTCTTCAGGCGATAGCGAATGAGATCCGCGATGGTGCCGATTTTGAGACCGTGCGTTTTCGCAAATTGCTCGAGGTCCGGCCGTCGCGCCATGGTGCCGTCGTCATTCAGAATCTCGACGATCATGGCCGCCGGGGAAGATCCGGCCAGGCGGGCCAGGTCGCAGCCCGCTTCCGTATGGCCCGCGCGCGTCAACACGCCGCCGGGCTGCGCCATCAGCGGGAATACGTGGCCGGGCTGACGCAGATCCTCGGGCCTCGCATCCGGCGCTACCGCGGTCTTGACCGTGTGCGCGCGATCATGGGCGGATATGCCCGTGGTCACGCCTTCGGCGGCCTCGATCGTCAGGGTGAAGTTGGTGCGATGCGTGCTGTCCGTATCGCTCACCATGAGCGGCAAACGCAACTGGCGGCAACGCTCGCGCGTCAGGGTGAGACAGATGAGGCCGCGGCCATAGCGCGCCATGAAGTTTACGTCCTGCGGACGCACGCAATCCGCGGCCATGATGAGGTCGCCTTCATTTTCGCGATCCTCGTCATCCATGATCACGGCCATCTTGCCGAGGCGCAGGTCCTCGAGAATTTCGTCGATTGTATTGAGCGCGGGCATTGGGTCTTACTCTTCAGTTTTTGTCATGAGCCGGTCCAGATAACGGGCGATCACGTCGATTTCGATGTTGACGCCGTCGCCGATTCTAAGCTCGCCAAGGGTGGTGACCTTAGAGGTATGGGGAATGATGTTGACGTCGAAGCAGCGGCCGTCGACTTGATTGACGGTCAGGCTGACGCCGTTGACGCAAATCGAGCCCTTGGGCGCCACGAAGCGCATCAAGGGTGCCGGCAATTCGAACTCCAGACGCCATGAACGCGCATCTTGAACCAGCGTCTTGAGCCTGCCCACCGCATCGACATGCCCGCTCACCCAGTGGCCGCCCAGGGCATCTCCGGCACGCAGGCTGGGCTCCAAGTTGACCCTCGACCCCGAACTCAAAGAGCCCAGCGTCGTTTTGGCCATGGTTTCCTTCGACACATCCGCATAGAAGCGCGTCCCCTCTTTGCGAGTCACCGTCAGGCAGGCGCCTTGCACGCTCACGCTGTCGCCTATGGCAATGCGGTCAAGGTCGAGCGCCGCGGCATCGATGCCCAATTCCAGGTCGCCCCCCTTCTCCGCCAAAGAGCTCACTAGGCCCGTCGCAACGATGATTCCGGTAAACATAATTAGGATTTCTTCGGTATGAGAATGAGGCGAAGGTCTGCCCCGATACGCTGCACGTCTTTGAATTCGAATGTGGGCAGCAAGCCCGGCGGTCCCAATCCACTGACGTGCATCAACGGAGCCGCGTCGGCGCCTAGCAGTGACGGCGCAATGTACAACACGAATTCGTCCACGAGGTTCGCTAAAATAAAAGCTCCGGCCAGGCGCGGCCCGCATTCGACCAATAATTCGTTGGTCTCGAGGTCGGTCAAACGCCGGATGACCGCATGCAGATCCAAGCCGCCCGCTGCGCGCGGCAGGCGCTCGACCCTTGCGGAATCTTGCGCACGCACCGGGGCATCCGGCGCGGCAAATACCAGCGCCCCATGCCCATGAAACAGCTTCGCACCGACGGAGCACGTGAGCATGGGATCGAGCAGCACGCGCAGCGGCTGTCTGACCCAGGAGCCGTACGCCAATCGTACATCGAGCCGCGGATCGTCGGTGCGCACCGTGCCGGCGCCCGTGAGTACCGCGCCGCTGCGAGCCCGCCAAAGTTGCACGTCGGCGCGCGCCGCCTCGCCGCTGATCCACGCCTGCCCTCCGGAAGCGGGCGCGGTTCGCGCATCCAGGCTCATGGCCAATTTCAGCCGGATGAAAGGCCGGCCACGCTCGAAGCGCGAGAAGAACCCGACATTGAGCTCGCGCGCCTCGGCGGCAAGGGTCCCCACCGATACGGAAATGCCGGCGGCTTTGAGCCGCTCGATACCTGCGCCGGCCACTTTGGGATTCGGATCGACGCTGCAGCACACCACCCGCGCCACGCCGGCCGAGATCAAGGCGTCTGCGCAGGGAGGCGTTCGTCCCGTATGGCTGCACGGCTCGAGCGTGACGTACACCGTCGCGCCCCGAGCGTCCGGGCCCGCGGCGCGCAGCGCCAACACTTCCGCGTGGGCCTCGCCCGCGCGGACATGCCAGCCCTCGCCCAACACGCGGTCGTCCCGAACCACCACGCAGCCGACGCGCGGATTCGGATCCGTGGTGAACAGGCCGCGAGCGGCGAGAGTCAGCGCCCGCGCCATGTGTGCGTGGTCTCGCTCCACGGCCGCAGGATCCTGGGACGCGCTGACCTCAATCATTGGCCGTCGTCGCTTTTTTCATCGCCCGGCAGCAGCGGCAGTTGATCCTTGCTGGGTTCGCGGCGACGCCGATGACGGCGCAATTGATCGATTTCGGTGCGGAAGGCCTCGATGTCCTGAAAGCTCCGGTAGACCGACGCGAACCGCACATAGCCCACCTCGTCCAGATTCCGCAGCTCCTCCATGACCATCTCGCCCACGCTCCGCGACGCGATTTCGCGTTCTCCCAAGCTGCGCAGCTTATGACAAATCCTCGCCACCGCGGCCTCGATGGCATCCCGGCCGACGGGACGCTTTTCGAGCGCTTTCAGCATTCCTTGCAGGAGCTTGTTCTCGTCGAAAGGCTCGCGGCTGCGATCGCCCTTGACCACCGTCGGCAGGAGCAACTCCGCACTCTCGAACGTCGTGAACCGCTCGGTGCATTCCAGACATTCGCGGCGCCGGCGAATCTGCCGCCCTTCGCCCGCGAGGCGAGAGTCGATAACCTTAGTCTCCGTGTGGCCGCAGAAGGGGCAATGCATGGGGAGTAGTTATTCCGGTCCCGACGCGGACCGCTCCGCGGCTAGCCATACACGGGAAATCGCCGGCATATTTTCACCACCTCGGCTCGAGCACGGTCCACCGCCGATTCATCGCCCATGTGATCGAGCACATCCGCGATCCAAGTCGTCAATTGCCGGACCTCGGGCTCTTTGAAACCGCGGGTAGTCACGGCGGGTGTGCCGATGCGCAAGCCGCTGCTGATGGCCGGCGGACGCGGATCGTTGGGCACCGCATTCTTGTTGACCGTGATGTGCGCGCGGCCGAGCGCGGCGTCGGCGTCCTTCCCGGTAATGTTCTTGTCGATGAGGTCGAGCAAAAACAGGTGATTATCCGTGCCGCCGGACACGATCTTGTAGCCGCGCTGCTGCAATACCTGGGTCATGACTCGGGCGTTGGTAACCACCTGGGCGGAATAGACTTTGAATTCCGGCTGCAGCGCCTCGAGGAAGGCCACCGCCTTGGCGGCGATGACGTGCATCAGCGGGCCGCCCTGCGTCCCCGGGAACACCATGGAATTGAACTTTTTGTGCAAATCGGCGTGCGGCCGCGCCAGGATCAAACCGCCGCGCGGGCCGCGCAGGGTCTTGTGCGTCGTGGTGGTCACCACATCGGCGAAGGGCACCGGATTGGGATAAACGCCGGCGGCCACGAGGCCGGCGACATGCGCCATGTCCACGAAGAAATAGGCGCCCACCGAGTCGGCTATGGCGCGAAAACGCGCCCAGTCGATGACGCGCGAATACGCTGAAAACCCGGCCACCACGACTTTGGGGCGATGCTCTTTGGCAAGGCTCGCCACCTGGTCGTAGTCGATTTCGCCCGTGTCGGATTTGATGCCGTATTGAACGGCTTTGAACAGCTTGCCGGAAAAATTCACCTTCGCGCCATGCGTCAAGTGGCCGCCGTGATCCAAGCTCATGCCGAGAATCGTGTCCCCGGGAGCGAGCAACGCCAGATACACGGCGGCATTCGCTTGGCTGCCCGAATGCGGCTGCACATTGGCATAGGCGGCACCGAATAGCTGCTTCGCCCGCTCGATTGCCAAGGCTTCGGCGACGTCGACGAATTCGCAGCCGCCGTAGTAGCGCTTGCCCGGATAACCTTCGGCGTACTTGTTGGTGAGCACCGACCCTTGCGCCTCGAGCACACGGGGACTCGCATAGTTTTCCGACGCGATCAGTTCGATATGATCTTCCTGACGATTGCGCTCGTCCGCAATCGCCTTCGCAAGGTCGGGATCGAAGCCGGCAATCGTCATTTGGGCGGTAAACATGCGGTTAAGTCTCCGTACAGATAGCCGAATAGTGTAGCCGATCTGGCCAGGGTTCCCTAGCGAGACGGCCTCCGGGACGGCGCTTCGTGCGGCGCAATGGCGTGACAAGCTCCGGGGAGTCGCGGATAATTCCCCCCGATCCCCGCGCGTTCGAGCGGCTAATTCATATAGGTCAAGAGATGGCTCAGTTCATTTACACCATGAACAGGGTAGGCAAAGTCGTGCCGCCCAAGCGCATCATATTGCGCGATATTTCCCTGAGTTTTTTCCCAGGGGCCAAAATCGGCGTGCTGGGATTGAACGGCTCGGGCAAATCCACATTGCTGAAAATCATGTCCGGGGTCGACAAGGATATCGAGGGCGAGGCGCGCGCGCAGGCGGGAATCAAAGTCGGCTACCTGCCTCAAGAGCCCCTGCTCGACGAAACCAAGACCGTTCGCGAAGTGGTCGGCGAAGGGGTCGGCGACGTGCAGAGCTTGATCGATCGCTTCAACGCGATCAGCGATCGATTCGCCGAGCCGATGTCGGACGAGGAAATGAACAAGCTCATGGAGGAGCAGGCCAAGATGCAGGATAAAATCGACGCGGTCGGCGGCTGGGAACTCCCGCGCAAGCTCGAAATTGCGGCCGATTCGCTCCGGCTGCCGCCATGGGACGCGGTGGTGGGGAAGCTCTCCGGCGGCGAGAAGCGCCGGGTGGCTCTGTGCCGCTTGCTCTTGTCCAAGCCCGACATGCTGCTCCTCGATGAGCCGACCAACCATTTGGACGCGGAATCCGTGGCGTGGCTCGAGCACTTCCTCGAGGAGTACCCGAGCACGGTGATCGCGGTCACCCACGATCGCTATTTTCTCGACAACGTGGCCGAGTGGATTTTGGAACTCGACCGCGGCCACGGAATCCCGTGGCAGGGCAATTATTCTTCCTGGCTGGAGCAAAAGGAGCAGCGCCTGGCGCAGGAAGAGCGCCAGCAGGACGCGCTTGCAAAAACCCTGAAGCGCGAATTGGAATGGGTACGCACCAATCCGAAGGCGCGCCAAGCAAAATCCAAAGCGCGTTTGCAGCGCTACGAGGAACTGGCATCGCAGGAATTCCAGAAGCGTAACGAGACCAACGAAATCTACATCCCTCCGGGAGAGCGCCTGGGCGATCTGGTGATCGAATGCAAGGACGTGCGCAAGGGTTACGGCGACCGGCTGCTGATCGACTCCTTGAGCTTCAGCCTGCCGGCGGGCGGAATCGTCGGCATCATCGGACCCAACGGCGCCGGCAAAACCACGCTGTTTCGCATGCTGTCCGGCGTGGAACAACCGGACGGCGGCGAGATCCGCTTGGGTCCCAGCGTTAAGCTCGCCTACGTCGATCAGTCGCGCCAAGCCCTCAACGACAAGAACACGGTGTGGCAGGAGATTTCCGGCGGCCTCGACCTCATCAAGGTCGGCAATTACGAAACGTCGTCGCGCGGTTACGTCGGACGCTTCAATTTCAAAGGCGTGCAGCAGCAGCAGGTGATCGGCGATCTGTCAGGCGGCGAGCGCAATCGCGTGCATCTGGCGAAGGTGTTGAAGGCGGGCGGGAACGTCTTGCTTCTCGACGAACCGACCAATGACCTCGATATCGAAACGCTGCGCGCCCTCGAGGACGCCTTGGTGGCATTCCCGGGCTGCGCGGTGGTCATTTCGCACGACCGCTGGTTCCTCGATCGCATCGCAACACATATCCTCGCCTTCGAGGGCGACTCCCAAGTTATCTGGTTCGAAGGCAACTATCAGGAGTATGTTGAGGATTACAAGAAACGCAAAGGTGAGGATGGCGCTCAGCCCCACCGAATACGCTACAAACCCCTGAGCGGCTAAGGCGACGACCATGCACATCACTCCGCAAGACGAGCTGCACGTTGAGTACCAGGGCATTGCGCTCACCTGCCCTCACTGCCAAACACTGACGCATCTCACCCCGGTGGCCGTCCCGAAATTCGAGGATCTGGGCCGCCGCAAGCCCAAGCACGTCGGCATCGTCTTCCGCTGCGACGCCTGCGCCGAGCCCGTCTTCCTCAAGTTCCTGGTCAAGGCCTATACCGCCCACCGAGTGGAGCTCGCCGCGAATTACACGGAAATCGAGCGCGCGCGCGAGAATTTTCCGCTGACGTATCTTCCGGAGGACTCGGAAGGGCTATTCAAAGAGGCGCTCAATTGCTACGCGGCGGGGTGCTTCAACGCCTTCGGGGCCATGAGCCGGCGTACCGCCCAGTCGCTGTTCCGCGAACTCGGCGAGCGCGGCAAGCTGGAGCTGTTCGATACTCTGCAAGAAATTCGCGCCCTCGCGGAACTCGATGATGAAACCTTTGCGTCCATCCGCGCGGTGCTGTTCGGCAGCGACAGCGATCCTTGGCCGCACCAGCCCGACATCAATTCGGAGCGCGCCGGCATCCTGTTGGAAGTCATGCGCGATTTGCTGTACCAAACCTTCGTGCGCAAGGCGCGGCTGCTGCAAGCGATGACGTTCCGCAAGTTCGTCGCGCCGACCCACGCGGAGATCAGTTAAAGCCGCCGCGACGGGTCGTGCCCCGATTGCACAAGCCCGTCCGCAGAGCGGACAACGTTTCCGCGGAAACGCCCCCGTCTTGCCCATGGAGCAACCGCCACCGCCATTGCGGCCCAGCGGACGGATGGCGCCCGGCGCGCCTAGCCCAGGAACACGCGGGCGTTGCGAAACAGCCGCATCCACCCGCCGTCTTCCGACCACTCCCGGGGCGACCATGAGTGCTGCACTGCGCGGAACACGCGCTCCGGATGCGGCATCAACGAGGTGACGCGGCCGTCCGCGCTGCAGAGTCCGGCAAGGCCGAGCTCCGAGCCGTTCGGGTTGAACGGATATTGCTGCGTGGGTTGCTCGCGATTATCCACGTACTGCAATGTGACCAAGCGCCCGGCCATCAGACTCGCCGCACTCGATCCCGAGTCGAACTCGGCCCGGCCTTCGCCATGCGCCACCACGATGGGCAGCACCGAGTCCTGCATGCCGGCCAATAACACCGACTGCGACGGCGGAACGCGCACCAGTGATAAGCGCGCCTCATACTGCTCCGATCGATTGCGCACGAAGCGCGGCCAAGCGTCCGCCCCGGGAATCAGTTCTTTGAGCGCCGACAACATTTGACAGCCATTGCACACGCCCAGAGTGAAGGTCGCCTCGCGCGCAAAGAATGCCGCAAATTCCTCGCGGGCCACGCTGTTGAAGAGGATCGACTTCGCCCACCCCTCCCCGGCGCCCAACACGTCGCCGTACGAAAAGCCGCCGCACGCAACCAGGCCGTGAAATCGCCCCAAGCGCACGCGGCTGCTGAGGATATCGGTCATGTGCACGTCGTAGGCATCGAAGCCTGCGCGCGTGAATACGGCGGCCATCTCCGTCTGACTGTTGACGCCCTGTTCGCGCAGAATGGCGACCGCGGGCCGCGCGCCGCGCGAGATGAAGGGCGCCGCCACGTCGGCCGACGGATCGTAGGCAAGGTGCGCGTGCAAGCCCGGATCACCCGCATCCGCGAGCCGCGAATATTCCTCGCGTGCGCACTCGGGATTGTCACGCATCTCCTGAATGCGGAACGAGACCTCGCTCCAGCGTCGACGCAAATCGAGACGCGACCCCGCGTAAACCTGGCGCCCGCCGATCAGCACCCGCACGTCGGCTCCGGCAAGCGGTTCGCCGATATCCCGGACCAGCGGCTCCAGCCCGTGGCGCGCCAATATCTTCTGCGCCTCGGACACACGGGCCGCGGACACTTGCAGCACCGCGCCCAACTCCTCCGCAAAACACGCGGCGATGGGATCCGCGGGCGCGCCTAAGTCGATGGCCAGCCCGCAATGGCTGGCGAAGGCCATTTCCAGCACAGTGAGCAGCAAGCCGCCATCCGAGCGGTCATGATAGGCAAGGATCAGTCCGCCATCCTTCAACTCGCGCAACGCGGCGAACAGCGCGAGCAGGAGATCGGGACTGTCCAGATCCGCCGGCTCGCCCCCGCTCTTGGCGTGTACTTGGGCCCAGCATGATCCCCCCAAGCGGTTCTTGCCCGCGCCCAAATCGATCAACAGCAGGCGCGACGCTTGCGACAAATCCAATTCGGGCGTCAAGGTAGATCGCGCGTCGAGGACGGGCGCAAAGGCCGAGATGATCAGCGATATCGGCGCGACCACCGAATGATCGCCGGCGGCATCGCGCCACGCGGTGCGCATGGATAAGGAGTCCTTGCCGACCGGGATGGTGATTCCCAACGAGGTACAGAGCTCCACGCCGACTGCGCGCACCGTGGCATAGAGATCAGCGTCCTCGCCCGGCTCGCCGCACGCTGCCATCCAATTCGCGGACAGGCGAATATCGGTGAGGCGGCCGATATCCGCCGCGAGAATATTGGTAATCGCCTCAGCCACGGCCAAGCGTCCCGAGGCGGGCGCGTTCAACACCGCCACCGGCGTTCGCTCGCCCATGGCCATGGCTTCGCCGCCATAGCCGTCGTAGCTGTTCAAAGTCACGGCGACGTCGGCAACCGGCACCTGCCAGGGCCCCACCATCTGGTCGCGGCTGATCATTCCGCCGACGGTGCGATCGCCGATGGTGATCAGGAACGACTTATCGGCGATCGTCGGCAGGCCGAGCAATCGTTCCAGGGACTCGCCGATCGCCGCTCCGGCGGTCGATAGCGCCAGGGCGACCTTCGGCGTCGTTCGCACATCGCGGGTCATGCGCGGCGCCTTTCCCAGCAATACCTCGAGCGGCATATCGACCGGCGTGGCGGACAGCAGCGAGTCGGTGACCAGCAGGCGGCCGTCGCCGGTAATCTCGCCGACTACGGCGTAAGGACAGCGTTCCCGCTCGCACAGGGCCGCGAACGGCGCCACGCTTCCCGGCGTGAGCACCAGCACGTAGCGCTCCTGGGCTTCGTTGCACCAGATCTCCATCGGCGACAATTCGGACTCGGCGCTCGGAATCTTGCGCAAGTCGATGCGCCCGCCGCGCTGACTGTGCGCGATTGCCTCGGGCAAGGCATTCGACAGCCCGCCGGCGCCGACATCGTGAATCAGCAGAATCGGATTCGCATCGCCCATCGCCCAGCAGCGGTCGATGACCTCCTGCGCGCGGCGCTGAATTTCGGGATTGCCGCGTTGCACCGAAGCGAAGTCCAGATCGGACGAACTCTGTCCGCTGCCGACGGATGAGGCCGCTCCGCCGCCCAAACCGATCAACATCGACGGCCCGCCAAGAACGATGAGCGGCGCGCCGACCACGACGTCTTTCTTTTCCACGTCGGGCCTGCGCACATTACCAAGACCGCCGGCGATCATGATGGGCTTGTGGTAACCGCGAATCACCGTGCGGCCGGATTCCGGCCCACTCTGTTCGAAAGTCCGAAAATAGCCGCAGATGTTCGGGCGCCCGAATTCATTATTGAAGGCCGCGGCGCCCAAGGGCGCGGAAATCATGATGTCGAGCGCCGAAGCGATGCGTTCCGGCTTGCCGAAATCGCCTTCCCAGGTCTGCACCATGCCGGGAATTTTGAGATTCGATACCGAGTAGCCGGTCAATCCGGCCTTAGGCTTCGCGCCGATTCCGGTCGCGCCCTCATCGCGAATCTCGCCGCCCGCGCCGGTGGCCGCCCCGGGAAAGGGAGATATCGCGGTCGGATGATTGTGCGTCTCGACCTTCATCAATATATCGACCGGCTCGCGGATGCCTGCGTACCGATGCGTCCAAGGGTCCGCGAAGAATCGCGTGGCGCTTGTACCCTCGATGACGGCGGCGTTGTCCCGATAAGCCGAAAGCACGCCGGCGGAATTGCGTGCGTAGGTGGCGCGAATCATCGCAAACAGCGACATGGGCATCGCGGCGCCGTCGACGACGAACTCGGCATTGAATATCTTGTGGCGGCAATGTTCCGAGTTCGCTTGCGCGAACATCATGAGTTCGACGTCGGTGGGATCGCGCTCGAGGTTTCGGAACGCGGCCACCAAGTAATCGATCTCGTCGCTCGATAGCGCCAGCCCCCAGTCGCGATTGGCGCGCGCCAGCGCGGCGTGGCCATCCGCCCCCAGCTTCACGATGCGCAGCGGCCGGGCGGCAGCACCCACGTGAAACAGATTATCGGGCGCTATCGTTTCGATCCAGACCGACTCGGTCATGCGATCGTGCAGGTGAGCCCCGAGTTGCCGCAGTTCCGCCTGCTCGAGCTCAGCCGTGGCTTGGATGAAATACACCGTGCCGCGTTCGACGCGCCGGACGGCGTTCAGGCCGCAGACATGCACGATATCGGTGGCCTTACTCGACCAAGGCGATTCGGTGCCGAGGCGCGGCGTGACGAGCACCCGCTGACCGTGCTCCTCGCGGAACGCCGTTCGCGAGCCATAAGTCAGCAGCTTTGCGAGCAGGCTCAGTTCGGATTCGACCAGCGGCCGCGCCTCATCGACGAAGTGCAGCCAGCGACAGCTGAGCGCCGTGACCCGCTTGTCCTGCGCCCTGAGCGCGCGCAAGCTGTGATCGAGACGAAATTGCGACAGCGCCGGCGCGCCGAAAAGACTAAACATGAATCATTCTGCCAGGCATACGGCTATTTGCGAGCGTTGGAATCTCCGCCGGGCGTGTAGATGGGGACCGGGAATTGGGCGACGTTCGAACCTTCCAGAGCCACGATTTTGCTGACACCTTGTTTCTTGACCTCGTCGATGCGCAGTACCGAATGCATGGGTAAATAGGTGCGCTTTACATCATGGAACTCGGCCTTTATCTTCTCCTCGGCGGGGTCGACCACCACGGTCGAGCGCTCGCCAAAGACCAGTTCCTCGACTTCGATGAAGCCGAACAGGGTGCCGTGACTCACTTTCCGGGCGTAGATCTCGTAAACCTTGCCCTGATTTACGAACTGAACTTTAAAAATGTGACTCGCGGCCATTTAAGAGGCTCCAGGCATTGCTAGTATTTCACCATATTATACGGGCACTTAGCGCAAACCTGTCGACCCGTCGGAGGGACTGAATATGGCCTTGCGCTTACGCGTCGTCAGCGATCATGCAAACCTTCTCGGCGAGCAATCCACCAAGGTGTTCGGCGTACATGGCGGCACTCTCGGGCGTTCCACTGACAATGAGTGGATTCTACCCGACCCGGAGCGTTACCTCTCAGGCAAACATGCCCGAATCGATTTTCGGGCCGGAACCTACATCCTGGTCGACACCAGTTCCAACGGTACCTACGTCAACGGCGCCCAGGTGCCTCTGGGCAAGTACCATGACTACGTGCTCAAAGAGGGCGATTACATCCGCCTGGGCGAATATGAGTTGCTGGTCAGCATCGATAAGAGCAACGATTTTCCGCCCGACGACAGCGCCATCGTGGCCTACGACGGAGAATCGGCCTCCTCGGCAGTCAAGAAATCCACCGCCAACGACTTGGGCGAGGATCTGGACCTAAGCCAGCTCTTGGAGCAGAGCGACCTTCTGGCCAGCGATTCCGGCGTGCGTCCGCGCGACGCCTACGGTCAGGCCATCTCCGGCCGCGCGCAACCGGCATCGCAGCCATCGCTCGAGCCGGAGCCTGACGCCGCCGGCACGCCCTGGCACATGATGACCCGCCCGCTCAAAGTCGAAGGTCCCAAAGCCGATCGCCCCACCCCGCCGCCGCGAGCGCCAAATCCCGTCCTTTACGACGGCGATTTCGACGTCGGTCTGGCGGCCTTCTGCCGCGGTGCCGGCATCGACCCCGCCGCCATCACGACCGAGGCCCGCGGCGCCGCGCTCACGCTGGCCGGCCAGATGCTGCGCGAAGCCGTCCTCGGCCTGATGGATCTGAACCAAAGCCGCAACGAATTCCGCAATCGCTTCCGTATTTCGGCGCCGGCCAATGACGGTCCGGAATCGCCGCTGAATTTTTCGAAGGGCGTCGATGAAGCGCTGGTCCGCTTGTTGACCACCTTGTCGACGCGCAACGGATCGGTCGAAACGATTCGCACCAACTTCCGCGAGCTCAAGGGGCAGAATACCGCCACGCTCACCGCCACTCGCGCCGCCTTCGAGGAGTTTCTCGGGCGCGTCGATCCCAAGGAATTGGAGGAACGTTTTGACCGGGCCACCAAACGCGGCGTGTTCGGCTCTCAAAACAAGGCCAAGTACTGGGATCTCTACGGCGAGATGTTCGCGGGCCTTGCGCAACGCCCCGCGGACGGATTCCCGCATGTATTCACCGAGACTTTCGCGAAGGCCTACGAGGCGAAATTGCGCGTCCTGGTACCGCCGCGGCGCAGCACCTTCGGCG
>DASYFQ010000092.1:0-6555 GCA_036498345.1 Steroidobacteraceae bacterium | reverse complement strand
CCCGCTGTTGCACCTCGTAAACAATGCGTCGGCGACGCCGGGACCTACAGGTTCGCGGTTACTCGGCTTCCTTTTTTAGTACCCATCTGGGTAACTTGCTACCCAGAACGTGGTATGGCCAGGGAGGGAATTGAACCATTGAACCCCCGACGCGCGGATTTTCAGGCGCAAAATAGAGTATAGAGTCTTACCAATCAATCACTTGCAGCGCTTGCTGTACTGCAAACCCTGCATACCCAGGCACACTCTGGTCACACCCAATCTCAGCTCGTCACGTCTCCGGTACAACACCTTTCTATCGAATCTATCCTACTCCGGTAGTATAATCATCGGATGAAAGCCAAAACATCGCTGACGTTATCGGAAGACTTGGTGAAGAGCTTGGACAAGCTCGCCGGGGCCAAGGTATCGCGATCAGCATTCGTAGAAAACATACTTCGCGAGTTCGTCGATCGGCGTGCCGCTGCACGCCGCGACGCGCAAGCAGTGGCCGCCATCAATAGGCATGCGGCCGAGCTAAATGCTGAAATGAGCGACACGCTTTCGTTCCAATCATCCTTAGAGGATGAATGAGGCGCGGTGAGCTGTACCGGGTCCGCCGTCCACCAGGCGACCCGAAGCCCGCGCGCGTTTTCGTCGTCGTCAGCCGGCAGGCGCTCATCGACTCGAACTATTCCACCGTCATTTGCGCGCCAGTGTTTACACAATATCATGGGCTGCCGACCCAAGTAGCCGTTGGAACGGCTGAAAGTTTGAAGCACGAGAGTGCTATTCAATGCGACGGGCTGGTTAGCCTCGAGAAGTCGCGGTTGACCGACTATGTCGGCGAATTGACGGCCGATAAACTTGCGGAACTCGATGCAGCGCTTTCCGCGGCGTTGGCACTTGCGGGTGGCGTTCGTTGAATTCTGGCCTGGCTCATCCTGCTGCGGCCACTAAGATGCCCGTAGCTCACGAGCTCGCACCTAGCCGAGCGAAATTATCTGGCTCCAGACGTTCCTAGGCTTGAAATATATCCAATCATGTCGGAAGACAAGACCGACACCGGTATGGTGCCTGCACTACTGATCGTTACCATATCTGCGCCGCAGTCCCTGAACATGCTCAACGTAGGTCGCCTTGGTACGCGTGGCGTCTACACAAACTTGGCGATCGGCCAAAGCACGTCTGGCAAGACGCCGGGGCGCGTTGGCTTCGCGAACAAGCTCACAAGGCGACTCACGAGGACGACAAAAGCAAACTCCGTTGGCTCGGCTGTCATTTAGCTGGTTTGGAGCTCGAATCCATCGATAGAACCCTGATAGATTCGATCACCGCGACTAAACAAGCGGAAGGATGCAGCAACGCGACAGTCAATCGGTTGCTTGCGCTTCTGCGGGCGATCTTGCGCAAATGCGTCCGGGAGTGGGAATGGATGGATCGCGCGCCAAGCATTAGGTTCTTGAAAGAGCCGTCGCGACGCATACGTATTCGTATCGACCGCATGAATTTACCCATTGATCGAACCTCGCGGCCCGCCGACGGCAGGTGAACTCAATGCCGCGCGACGTGCGGCGCTCACGCGAAAGCAAGTCAGGCCCACACCGATCATCAGAAGACATGCGACCCACAGTTTCAGTTCGAACATCCATACATGTTCAACTCCACGGCCGGGAACAAACGCAAACACGGTGGCGAAAAGCGTCGTCATCAATCCGCCGATCCCGGCAACGATCAGCGTACGGCGGCCAAGCATCGTTTTCAGATGACGGTGTCGGAAGACAAGCGATAGTAACGAGGAATACATGTAGAGGTATTGAGCGAGGCTCAGTATCACGGCCAGATCGAGGATGGTGAGGAATGCCTCGTTGAGGGTGGCCCCGGCAAAGCTCATCCAGAGCGCGAGCGCGCACAACACACCTGTGCCCAGAAGTGCGATATGTGGCGTTTGATATCGGCCGTGCAGCCGGCCAAAGATGCGTGGAAGGTAACCATCGAGCGCCGCCACATACGGGATTCGCGCCGGCGATGCAATCCACGCCGCGGCGGCGCCGGCGACCGAGAGCGCTAAGAGCACGGCGATCGCTGGCACCAACCGTGAGACCCCTGCCCGCTCCGAGACGGCCGCGATGGCGGGCATGAGGCCCGCCACCAGCGCCTCGTTTCCCGTCGGAAGCGTGATGAGCGTCGATAGGGTCAGAATGAAGTACATGCTCGCAGTGACGATGGCGCCGATGAACACCGCTCGACGGAGTGTGCGTCTCGGATCGCGAATTTCATCGCCGACGTTTGAGGCAATTTCGAATCCGAGCAGCGCGTAGCACGTCAAGCTGAACGCAGGCAGGAGATGCCAGTCGACTTGCTCGGGCCGCAAGCGAATCGGCTGCGTGGCGGAGCTGTCATGCCGCACGAGCCACACCGCCAGCGCGACGAGCAATCCTCCGGCGAGCAGCGTGCCGATGGCGGCAAAGTTGACCAGCCATTTCTCGGCGACCATGCCACGAATGCTGAGACCGATCAGCATTGCCAGCAGGCCAAACGAGGCCATCTCCACCGCTACACCGTCATTGGGAATGACCGAATGCGGGTCCATGAACGCGAATGCGCCAAGCCCAATCGAAGAGACGATCAACGTGGGCACATAGACGGCGTTCGCCATGGCATAACACCATCCTGACAAAAAACCGTGCACTCCCCCTAAGAGTCTGGTCGGCCACACATACACGGCACCTTCGCCGGGAAAGTGCTGCGACAGCTCAATTACGGTAATGCATTGCGGAACTAGCCACACGACGAAGGTCAGTGGCCATGCGAGCAGCACCAACGAGCCATGCGCGACCAAGGGGGTCAAGGTATTTAAGTTCAGCATGCCCGCGATGATCATGAGCACGACGTCGCCCAGGCCGAGCACCCGCCGCAGGTGCGGCTCGCGAGCGGTGGTCAAGGCCTCGCGTGTCAAAACGCGCGGCACTTCACGACGGGATGAACATGTAATACTGGCGCACTCGCTCGACGACCTCTCACGTGCCTTTAGAACCCGGCCCGGCCCGGCCCGGCTCGATTACGAACACATCGCCGGTATTGAGCTCGATAGGCTTGCCAGCGTCCGGCGTGAGGATGCAAGGGCGCGGCTCCCCGAGACGGGCGTGCCCGGCCACGGAGCGTCCACGGCGACATCGATTAGGCAAGCCACGCCTTTAACCTCATGAAACCCCGCCAGGAATTAATTTATCTGTACAGACAGACAAATAGATTATTGGGTTAATATGCGGACGTCAAACCCCTACACACCGGTATAGGCAGCAATGCGGTGGATGCATTGAGCGATCAGGACAACATGGCGATAAGCCGCTGCCCCGCCGCGATCTTGCCGTCGGCGTCATAGCGCTTGGGGTCAAGATGGTAATCGAGCCAGGTGCCGCTCAAATAGAGCGCGAACACCGACGTGAAGTGCTTCGCCCGGACCGCATCATCGGTCAATGCCGCGGCAAGATCCCGAATTTCTTTCGTATAGTTTCGGTCATGGGGAAGCGTCCCCGCCTGATACAGGGCAAGCGACTGAGCTTCGCCCCACACGGCGAACCACAGCCCGAGAATGCCGGGAAATTGAACCGGGAATGTCACATCGTGCGTCAGGATTGCCTGGAGTTTCGCCGTCGGGGTGGCGGCCCGATTGAGCGCGGTCCGAAAGCTCGTCTCATAGCGCTCAAGCGCCAGATCCAGCGCGGCGGACAAAAGCTGCTCTTTCCCCTTGAAGTGAAAATTTACCGAGGCCGGAGAAACGCCGGCTTGCTCGGCAACGGTGCTGAGTGTGGTGCCGCTTCGGCCATGAAGAGACACCGATTGAATCGCTGCCTCGAGCAACGCCGACCGCGTCGCTTCTCCACGCGCGCGTCGAAGATCTTTAACGGACATTTTCCAACAACATTGGGATCATGAGCATGATGAGTCAGTCTACAAGAAACAAAGTGGCCCTGGTGACGGGTGCGGGGAGCGCGACCGGGATCGGCTTCGCGGTTGCGAAGAAGCTTGTTCAGAACGGGTTTGCGGTGGTCATCACGTCGACGACGGACCGGATCCACAAGCGGGCGGAAGAGCTTCGCCGACAAGGTGCAACCGCCCTGTCACTCGCGTTCGACCTCACCAGCCACGAATCGGCAGTGGAACTCGTGGCGGCGGCGGCCGCGGTCAACGGCAGGATCGACGTTCTGGTGAACAACGCCGGCGCGACCCAGACCGGTGTGAATGTGGGATCGACGCTCTTTGCATCGATTTCACCCGCGGAGTGGCATGCGCACATCGCGAGGAATCTGACGACGTTGTTCAACGTCACTCGTTGTGTGGTGCCGCTCATGATCGATGCGAAATACGGCCGCATCGTGAATATCTCCTCCACGACTGGCACGCGGGCGAGCTATCACGGGCAAAGTGCATACAGCGCAGCGAAGGGCGCAGTGGACGGACTGACACTTGCGCTCGCGAACGAGCTAGCGAGCTCGGGAATCACAGTCAACAGCGTGGCACCGGGCTGGACCTCGACGGGATCGGCGCCGGAAGAGGATGCTGCCGGGCGGCTGTGCCCGATGGGCCGGCCGGGAACGCCCGACGAGATAGCGGAATTGGTGGCATTCCTGGCATCCGACGGTGCGTCTTACATGACGGGCGACTCGATCCGCGTCGACGGCGGGAATTCGATTCAGGAGGATCACACTCATCGGCTGAATCGTCCGTTGGGGTAGGCCGGGAATGCTGAAAACTCGCGTCATCTTGTCGGTGCCGGTGTACGCACTCCCTTAAGATATGAAGCAACGTGTGGCGCTGGTGACGGGCGGCAGTCGGGGGTTCGGGCGTGAGATTGCGCCCCCGCAGAATCTCCTTCGAGCCCGCGCTGAATTAGCTTCCGATTCACTTCGACGATATTGCCGTCGATGACCGGCCCAGTGAATGACGTATGCGTTAGCAAGTTTCGAATGCAGCGGATTCCAAAGCCGTCTGCGTGCCGATAGGCACGACACATAACACCACTCCATCCAACATCAGCGCGAGCGCATAGCGGCCATTGACCTGCACGAGCGTCGAGTAGCTGCGCCGACCGCCTCTCTGCGCCTTGACCGGTGCCGGCGGTCCCTTCCCGAGCGTCGCCCGCATCTGGATGATGTCGATCAGGCGGGTCGGGTTTCGGGCCTCGATGGCTTGCCAGCACCACCGCACATGATTCTCTTCTGCCTCGGTCGACGCCTCGGTACGACGGGTGCGCGTCCTTGCCCGCTTGAGGAACTGGCGGCACGTGGTCTCGGTCTTGCCCACCAGCCGCGCGATTTCCGCGTAGTCGAACTCGAAGACGTCGCGAAGCAGAATGGCCGCCGCTTCGGTGAGGCTCGTGCGGGCGAGGAGATGACGCAGGGCGCCCTCGCAGTCGGCCCGGAGCTTGAGCACGTCCTCCGAAGATCTTTCGTGCACCGGCTCCGTTGCCGCGTGTTCCGCCTCCAGCTGCTGCCTGCGCAGGCGATCGATCGCAACGTTCTTGAGGACCGTGTACATCCAGGCGGGTTCGGGCGATGCGCCGTTGAGCGCAGCGAGTGAGCGCACGTAGGTGTCCTGAACGGCATCTTCGGCATCCGCGCGCGACGGCAAAAGACGACGCGCGGCGGTTATCAGACGTTGACGGTCGTTGCTCATGTCAAGACTTTGCCACACTGGCGGTCGTTTTGGGATCTGTCACAAAACGAACGTGTCGTTCGTTAATAACGTGTCGTTCGTTAATCAAGACAGCAAGGATATTTCATGGAGACCCCACCGCCCACCGTCCAGATCGATCCGAGAAGCGCGTTTTTGGAGGAAAAGGCGTTCAAATCCCGGACCGTCCTGATCTTCGGCACCATCACGGACGCCACGGCGGCCGAAGCGGCGCGGCGCCTGATTGCACTCGATGCGGATTCGGCGGAACCCATCGACGTCATCGTTTCCTCGCCCGGAGGACACTTGGAGTCTGGTGACACCATCCATGATTTGATGCGCTTCATCCGCGCCCCGGTGAGGATTATCGGCAGTGGCTGGGTCGGCAGCGCCGCAACGCACGTCTATCTGGCGGCGCCCCGCGAGCGCCGCTACTGCCTACCGAACACTCGGTTTTTGATTCACCAGCCGAGCGGCGGCATCGGCGGCAAAGCGAGTGACATTGCCATCCAGGCGCAGGAAATCGTTAGGGCACGCCACCGCATCGCCGAACTCATCGCCCATGAAACCGGCCAAGCGCTCGACAAGGTGCTCAAGGACATCGATCGCGACTACTGGATGTCGGCCGAGGAAGCGATCGACTACGGCCTGGTCGGCAAGAAGATCAGCGGACGGGCGGAACTCTAACCGATTGTGCGCAGCAACCAGTGCCTCAACAATCTGATAGAGCAGGACCGCGCCATCAAGGACCGATGCGCATCAATGGGAGGCTTCAAGTCCTTCCGCAGCGCAGCGATCACATTGAGCGGCGCCGAACTCGCCCACCGAATTCGAAAGCGGCAGTTCTCGTTCGGACGAGCCCGATGGGAAATTCGGGAACGCTGAAGCAGCTGTGGGACC
>DASYFQ010000091.1:0-13486 GCA_036498345.1 Steroidobacteraceae bacterium | reverse complement strand
TGCCAGATCCGCTGTCCTCGACGGCGAGGTGCACGTAAAAGCCCGGCGGAAGCATGCCGTTGGAAAACACTCGCTCGGCGGGAAGTTCTGCGGTGCCGAGTGCCACCCGCAAGGTGCCGCCCGAGCTCATGGCTTGGATCGCGTTACTGCACAAGTTCATCACCACCTGGTGCAGCTGGGTGGCATCACCGATCACTACGAGAGGCAACTCCGGAGTGCTTGCCTCCAGACGGATGCCCGAGGGAAGCGAGCCGCGCAGCAGCTCGAGCGTCTCGGCTACGACCGGCCCGATGTCGATCGGTGCGCGGTTGCCGCGTTGGCTGCGGCTGTAAGCCAAGATCTGCTCGACCAGCGCGCGGCCCCGCGTCGCAGCGGTGAGCACGTTCTGCGCGTAGCGCTTGAGCGGGGATGAGTCGGGAGTCTCCTCGATGAGCATTTCGCCGTATGCGAACACGCCCGCCAGCACGTTGTTGAAGTCGTGCGCGATACCGGCGGCGAGCCGTCCGACCGCTTCCATCTTCTCAGCCTGCCGCAGCCGCTGCTCGAGCTGCTCGCGCTCGGCCTGGGCGTGCTTCCGCTCCGTGATATCGCGGAAATTGATCACCAGCGCCTGCACGCTGGGTTCATGCAGCAGATTACGCATCGTGCACTCGATCCATCTCCACGACCCGTCTTTGTGCAGCAGCCTCACCTCGTCGATCACGACTTTATTCGGCTCCGCCACCAGATCTGCCGCCGTATCTGCCATGTGTGCACGATGATCCGGATGGACGGCGCCGTACAGTGATTGGCCGGCGAACTCATCAGGGGTGTAGCCGAGCACCCGTTCGACCGATGGACTGGCGTAGATGACGCCCTTCTCCGGGGTGCCCAACACAATCGCCTCCGCGCTTTTCTCGACCATCGCCCGAAAACGCTTCTGACTCTGCTTCAGCGCGTCCTCCGCCCGCTTGCGCTCGGTCACATCCATCACCGCGCCGATGAACTCGAGAGTGCCCGACTCATCCCGCACGGCGTGAGCCACGACATGAAGATTTTTGATCCTGCGATCCGCCATCCGCAATCGATACTCGTGAGAAAAGTCCCGAGCGTCGCGCGACGCGCGCTCGACGACCTCCCGGAAGTCAGCAACGTCTGCGGGGTGAACACGGCGAATCAATAATTCCAGAGTAGGCGTGGTCGTCTCTCCGTACTCGAAGATCCGGAAGGATTCGTCTGACCAATAGATTTCTCCGTTCGACGGTGTCCAAGCAAAACTGCCGGTTTGGCTGAGGCTCTGAGCCTCAGCCAAATACGCCTCGCTGCGCCGCAGCCGATCTTCAGCCTGCTTGCGTTCGATGTTTTCGAGGCGCAGATCCGCATAGAGCCGGGCATTCTCCAGCGAGATCGCCGCCTGGGAGGCCAGTAGATTCAGCACGGCGAGCCGGGCCGACGTGAATGCCCGCGGCGTCAGATTGTTCTCGAGGTACAGCACCCCTATCAGCTTGGTCTGCTTCAGCATGGGCAGGCAGAGGACGGATCGGGCGCGTGTGTCACGGATGTATCCATCCGCCGAGAACGGGTTCTTCTGGGTCGAGGCATCGTCCAGGATCACGCTCTCCCGCGTTCGGATCACGGTGTGCAGCACCGTTTCGGGAACCTCGGAGCGCGTGACGGCAGCGTGTCGCAGAGTAACCTCAACCGTGCCGCGGCCGCTCGTCGCCTCCGCCTCGATCCGCGGCTCGTCGTTGCGCATGACGATGAGCAGACCCCGCTCGGCTCCGGCATGCTCGACCGCGATTCTCATCAGCGTCTCGATGAGCTTGCCGAGCTCGATCTCGCCCGACATCGCCTGCGAGGCCTTGACCACCGTCCCGACATCCAGTTGTTCGACGGACGCACCGATCGTCGCGCTCAGCGCAGATCGAGCCGGCTCCTCGCCCATCCGCCGGTAGTGCTGGTCGAGCTGCCGCACTTTGGCGTGCGCACCCCAGCGAAGATAGCAATACCGCGCGTTGCGCAGATAGGCGTGGGCGATGGTCTCGAAGCCCCGCGCCGCGTAGAACCGTGCGGCCACCTCATGGGCGAGGCCCTCGTTCTGCACGAAATCGTGGTCGCGGGCCGAGCGAATAGCCTCTTCGTACAGGCGCATTGCATCGGAGTTTCGTCCTTCGAGGCGCGCGATTTCGGCGGACACCAGTGCGTGCTTGTCGCCGAAGGTCGGTGGATAGTTGTCGGTCCACTCGCGCAATTGTTCGAGCTGCGCCGCCAGGAGGCCGCGCCACTCGGCCTGCGTGCCGGCAGAGGCGCTCTCGTACAGCGCCGCGACGGTGAGCGCGGTGTAGTAAGTGTAGTCGAGCAAATAGATCTGGGCGGCTGCCCCCCAGAGCACCGGTTTCGCCCGGTCCGCTGCCGCGAGCGCCTCAGCGTAGTCGCATGACAGGAATCGCGCCTTCAATTTGAGGATCCAGTACAGGCAAATCATCGTGATCATCCGCTCGCCGGTCAGTTGCGCCTCGAACGCCGCTTCGTCGAATTGCTCGTCGCTGAACGTAGAGAAGGTCGCGGTGCGACCCAGCATGGCCGCGATGAAGCGTTGCTGGCTCATGATGAGGTCCGCGACGTCGCGGAATTTAGCCGTCCGAGCGAAGTCGAGCGCCGTCTCCGACTCGCGCCACACCGCGTCGAGCGGATCGTTCCGCAAGAGAGAACCTGTGATCGATTGGTGCATGCTGTAGCAAGCGTAAGTCAGATCGCCGCTCTCGGTGGCGGTGCGAGTGGCCGCCCGACGCAGTTCGATCACGCTCGTGATCGGCTGCGTCCACAAGCTGACGACTCCCATGTCGTGATAGACCGTGGTCCGGTAGGCAGTGAAGCCGTGCTTCTCGACCAGGTCGCAGGCGAGCCTGCCGAGGCGATAGCCCTCGTGGTAACGGTGAAAGGCCGGTCCGAGGATAGACCCGAGGCAAGCATAGCCGTGGGCGGAAGCGCCGCTCATGCCGTGCTGCATGCTGATATTCACCATGCGGCACACGAGCATGCAGAACAAATGGAAGTCGGTAAAGTAGCTGACTTCGGCAAGGATCGAGAACACTTGCATCGCTGCCTGCATTTCCGGATCGGTCATCAGCGGCAGATCGATCAGACGCTCGATCGAGCGCCCGCTGATATTCCGCCAGACCGTCTCGTATTCAGCCTGAACCTCTTCCCAGCTCGGGTGTGCCGGCAGGTCGATACCGAACAAGCGCAGGCACGTGAGCGCGTTGTCCACCGCTTGCGGGTATTCCCCCTTCACTGTGTGCAAGCGGACCTTCAGTTGATAGATGGCCGCCTGGTCGGCTTTCGACGCCGCGCGCTGCAATAGCTCCTTCGTCAGCTGCGCGGCTCTTTCGAAGTTGCCGTTCAGAAGCTCGCACCGCGCGCGTTCGAGCCACAGGCTGGACGTCAATTCGTACTGGCTGCTCCAGTCACGATCCTCGAGCAAGTCCATGCCGGCCGAAAAATACACGCACGCCGACCCATAGGCCGCCGACGCCTTGGCTTTTCGGCTGGCACGCAGGTTGATCGTTGCTACCTGCGCCTTCTCCTCCCGCTCGACCAGCCGTGCGGCGCCCCGGTTGAACTGGTCCGCAACGTCGAACAGGTGCTCCGCGAGCTTGTTTGCTTCGATCCTCGAGTGCAGCACGCGGCCTATGCTCAAGTGTACTTCGGCGCGCCGCTCTTCCGGGATCAGTGTATACGCTGCCTGCTGGATTCGGTCGTGCAGGAACTTGTAGGCGCTATCCAGCCGGAAGACGAGCCCAGCGTGGACGGCTTCCCAGAGCGCCGCGTGTGTCGTCGCCTCTGCTTCCCCGAGAACCAGAGTCAGCATGTCGATCGCGACGACGTTCCCCAGGCAGGCGAACTGCTTCAGGGCCTTCTGCGTCGTGACCGAGAGCCGCTTCAGCTTCTCGGCCATGAGGTGCACCACGTTGTCGCTGTAGCTGCGGGCGCGGATGCGATCCATGTCCCATTGCCAAGCCCGTGTACCCGGGTCGAACTCGAGTAGTCCCTGTTCGGCCAGCGCGCTGAAGAACTGGATCGCGAAGAACGGATTGCCGCCGGTCTTCTCGTGCACCAGTTGCGCCAAGGCTTGCGCGCGCTCCGGCTCACATTGCACGGCATCGGCGACGAGCCGGCCGACTTCACCGATCCCGAGGGGTGCCAGCACGATCTCCCGGACCCGCGCTCCCGCCTTGCCGATCGCCTCGAGCGTGCGCACCAGCGGGTGTGCGGGGCCGACCTCGTTGTTCCGGTAGGCCCCGACCAGCAGCAGGCCGCGCACCTCAGAGTGCGTGAGGAGGTGTTCGATGAGGTCGAGCGTGGCTGTATCCAGCCATTGCACATCGTCGAGAAACAGCGCGAGCGGGTGTTCCTTCCGCGCGAATACGCCGAGAAAGCGCCTGAAAACCATCTGGAATCGGTTCTGCGCGTCCCGCGGCGGCAGGTCCGGGACCGGCGGCTGCTTGCCGACCACGAGCTCGAGCTCAGGAACGAGGCTCACGATGAGCTGACCGTTCGCGCCCAATGCCTCGCTCAGGGCGCTCCGCCATCGGCCAAGCTCCGCCTCGCTCCGGCCCAAAATCTGGCGCACGAGGCTTTGGAAGGCTTGGCCCAGGGTGGCGTAGGGAATGTCGCGCTTGTACTGGTCGAACTTGCCGGACGCGAACAGGCCATGCGGCGGAACCAGCACCTTGTGCAGCTCGTTCACCACCGAGGATTTGCCGATACCGGAATATCCGGACACAAGCACGAGTTCCGTGGTGCCGTAGGCGACGACGTCCTCGAAGGCCGCGAGCAAGGTACGGATCTCGCGCTCCCGGCCGTATAGCCGCTCCGGTATCACCAGCCGGTCCGATAAATCCTGGGCGCCGAGTGAGAAGGGGGTGATCCGGCGCTGCGCTTGCCATTCGGTCAGGCAGCGCTGCAGGTCGGCTTCGAGGCCGCCGGCAGTCTGGTATCGGTCTTCGGCGGTTTTGGCGAGCAGCTTCATCGCGATCGCCGAGAGTGCATCCGGGACTGCCGTCCGCCGTTCGCTGGGCGGCAGCGGTTGTCGCGCGATGTGGCAGTGCACCCATCCCATCGGATCGGTGGCCTCGAAGGGCAGTGTGCCGGTAAGCATTTCGTAGAAGGTGACGCCCAAGGCGTACAGATCACTGCGTGAATCGATTGAGCGGTTCATCCGGCCCGTCTGTTCGGGCGCCATGTAGGGCAGAGTGCCGGCGATGACCTCCGGCGTCAGCGGTGCCTGGCGCTCGCGCGGCAGCCGCGAGGCGATCCCGAATCCGGTCAGCCGCACGTTGTCGGCGTCATCGACCAGGATGTTCGCCGGATGCAGGTCCTTATGGATGAACCCGTGGCGGTGAACTTCGCCGAGCGCCGTTGCCAAGCCAATGGCGATGCGCAGGAAGCGGGTCAGCTCGATCGGTTGTCCATGGCGATGCTCGAGGATCCGATCCAGCGGTAGTCCGCCGGGATCCCCGAGTATGAGCATCGTGCGCCCTTCGTGATGCGTGAGTGCCAGAGGCCGTGTTGCCCAAGCGGGATCGAGATCCGCCTTCAGGGAGTATTCATGCTCGAGCCGCCGCAGGTTCTGCGGCGAAGGCTGGCCGGCGGCCAGCGCCACCACCAGCACGGGGCATGAATCGGTGCGCCGGCGCCCGCGGTGCACAGTGAACTCCCCACCTTCCCGTAGGCTGCTCTCCAGCGCATATCCAGGCGGCTCTGTCATGGGGAGTCCTCGCTGGGCGCATTTTACAGGCGCGTGGCCCGGGAGGTCACCTTTTCAGCCGCGTTACTTACACGCTGCGTTGTGCTTCCGGAAGGAAGACTGACAGCTCGAGTACTTCGTGGCCATCCTCGTTACCGAGCGTGACCTGTACCGCCGACGGATCCACATTCACGTACTTGTGGATCACCTCGAGAAGTTCGCGGCGCAACAAGGGCAGAAAGTCCGGACTTCCACGAGCGCTTCGTTCCTGCGCGACAATGATACGCAGCCGTTCTTTGGCCACATTGGCCGAT
Organism: Steroidobacteraceae bacterium; assembly: GCA_036498345.1. Classification (GTDB taxonomy): domain Bacteria; phylum Pseudomonadota; class Gammaproteobacteria; order Steroidobacterales; family Steroidobacteraceae; genus Bog-1198. The sequence goes on along the minus strand of DASYFQ010000091.1, from coordinate 7,444 downwards.
GACGGCGTTTTACGAAATAGCGACAGTAAACCCATGTCAGCTCCCAAAAATGCGCGCGAAAAAGCCCTTTTTAGGTTCCGCTACAAAACGCAATGGCACCGTCTCGCCGAGCAATCTGGCAACGGCATCTTCATAGGCATGCGACGCATCGCTCCCGTCGTTGAGAATGACGGGCAGGCCCGCGTTGGATGCGGACAATACGTCGGGCGACTCGGGCACGACGCCGACCACATCGAGCCCGAGAATCTCTTTGACATCGTCGACGCTCAGCATTTCGCCGCTGGCGACCCGGCGCGGGTTATAGCGAGTCAATAGGAGATGCTCCTTTACTCCGCCATTGCCGTTCTCGGCTCGAGAGGTCTTGCTGGCCAACAGGCCGAGAATGCGATCCGAGTCGCGGACCGAGGAAATTTCCGGATTGACGACGACGACCGCACGATCCGCAAAATACATGGCCAGGTGTGCGCCCTTCTCGATGCCCGCGGGCGAGTCGCAAATGATGTATTCGAAGCCGTCAGCTGCAAGCTCATCGAGCACGCGCCGTACGCCTTCGCTGGTGAGCGCATCCTTGTCCCGGGTTTGCGATGCGGCGAGGACGTACAACGTTTCGATCCGTTTGTCCTTGATCAACGCCTGCTTGAGCGAGCAGTCTCCTTGGATGACGTTCACGAAGTCATACACGACGCGCCGCTCGCAACCCATGATCAGATCGAGATTGCGCAATCCGATGTCAAAATCGATTACGACGACACGCTTGCCGCGCCGTGCGAGTCCGCACGCAATGCTTGCGGAGGTAGTGGTCTTGCCGACACCCCCCTTGCCTGAAGTTACAACGATAATCTCTGCCAATGCCAAATCTCCTTTAGAGGCTTCGAGCCGCTGACCTTACGGTCGGCTTGGCTGCCGAATGCCATGAGTGATGTGCGCGGCGGCCTTGCCTCAGCCGCCGACAGGTGCGAAAAGCAAGTCCTCGCCGTCGAGCCACGCCTGAACGGGTTTGCCGGCCAAGTCGCTGGGGATCGTTTCGAATACCCGAAACACGCCGCCGATCGAAATCAGTTCCGCGTGAAATTCCTGACAGAACACTCGCGCGTTGAGTTGGCCATGCGCGCCCGCCATTGCGCGTCCGCGTAGCGAACCGTAAATGTGGACGCAGCCGTCCGCAATGACCTCGGCACCGGCACCGACGCCGGCGGTGATGACGAGATCGCGATTGCGCGCGTAGATTCGCTGGCCGGACCGCACGGTCTGCTGCTGAATCATCGCTGCAATCCCCGCTTCCGCAGCCGCGGGTTCCGTCGCAACTCGCTGCGCGGACTCGACGGCGGCGACCGAATGGCTCGCCGGTCGAAAAGCTGAAAGTATCGGCAGGTTGACGGCGTTTGCGAGTGCTTCAATTTCAGCAGACGCGCTCGCCAATCCGACCGCGAGCAGTCCCGCTCTGCGTACCGCGTCGAGGATTGCCTTGATCTCTTGTGTCTCAGGCGCTTTCTCGAGATCGCTTAGATCGATGCAGACGGCAGTTCGCCGGAAAAAATTCGGTGCCGTATTCATGCGGCCGGTCAACTCATCCAATAGCGCGCCCGTATCCGTAGTTCGGATACGCAATTGCATCAGACCGATTTGTCCATACCGGATATCGACGGCCAGCGGAATCGACGCCGCGGCAGGCCGCCTGGGACTAAGATTCAAGTCGGTATCCAAAACACTCCTCACTCACCTGGCGGCCGCGTCATGCAAGCCGGCACGAAGGACGGGTGGCAGTGTACCGGTTAGTTCCAACGATTCAATTGAAATGTGGCCGCCCGCTCGGGGCGCGGGGCGCGATCCCTGCAGGCGCCGCCGCCCGCAGGGATTGCTCATGCAATTAAGGCCGGACCTTCGTGATGAAGGTGCCCCAATCGGCCAAGGAGGTTCGCGGCGAATTGGGAATGTACTCGTTCGCAAACCAGACATTGTCGCCGTCGGTCACGGCGGCCGAGTAGTCGCCCCAGCGGCCGACACCGGCGCCGCCGTAAGCGACGTAACCCGAGAAGCCGTCATCGGGCGCCGCGCCGTCCGCGACAATGTGCACGTCCGACGTGTTCCCGTCGCCGACCTTGACATAGGCGGCACTCGGGAAATAATCCGGTCCGACCAGCGTGAACGCGAGGACTCCCGCTCCTTCGCCGGCAAAGGCGAGCGATGGGTAGATGACATTGTCGCCGTCCACCGCCACGTAGCCCTGGCGAACCACACGACCCGACACCGTGCCGTTACCGGCGTTGAAACTCGGTTTTACGGCGAACCAGGCAATACCCGTGCGGCTGCCGTCGCCGATGATGGTATTGACGCCCGAGTAGAGCAAGCCGTTCGCATACACGACCTGGTTCATTCGATCGTCGTTGGTGGCAATGAACTCCTCCGCTTCGTGGATCGAAGTGGCGAGCGGAGTGGGGCCTGGCTTCTGTGCCGCCGGGTTGGGCTGCCCGTACGTCTCGGAGGCGATGACCTGAAAGGACAGCGACAGTTTCGGCGACGACGTCGTCAACGAACGCGTGTTACCCATGGCCCACACGGCGATGCGGTTATCGAGCACCTGATACGGCGGGTTCCCGAATTGCAAGGCGCTCAGAAAGAACTCCACTCCGCGACCGGATCCGTCCTGGTTATCCTGGGCGCCCGCGCCCACCGCCGGCTGCACCGTGTAGCTCAGACCACCGTACGGTGCCAGGGCTTGCGAGGCGTCGAATGCCACGACATAAAGATGAGAAAAATCGCCGTGAGCGGCATCAATGAGACCCTTCTTCGGAATCGCGTAGACCTGCGCGCCGTTGAAAGTATTTGCGCCAAACTCGTTGGTCGATTGATAGATTCCATACGCATCGAAGCCGAGCAGAGGTTGATCGCCGAAGCAGGGACAGCCGGCATGATTGGGCGTGCCATTCAGCCCGTCATCCGTCACATCGTAGCTGAGCACGACGAACGCGCCGCGCGGATCGGATGTCTTGCTGACCGCAATCAGATTGAAGTTCCGGCCGCCGCCCGCGGTACCCGTGTCTTGCATCAATTCAGTGATGAACCAGCGCTGGGTGTCAGGGTCATAAACGCATTTCGGATCGCTGATGAATTGACCGGTGATCAAGGTCTTGCGATCGACTTCCGGCGTCAACCCCCAGAACTGGCTGAGGGCCTCGGGGCCGCTCAAGAGATTTCCGGAGGTATCGTAGACGGCAATCGCATTATTGACCTCTTCCACGACGAATCCGCCGCCGGCACAAAGGCCTTGATCGGGGGGCTCGAGTGAATATTGCGTGTTGGTGTAGATGCCCGTACCCGCGGTGCGCTGATCGGCATGCGTCAATCCATTGAAGCCGAAGGTGTGACTCGATGAATCGACCACTTCACTGCCCCGCGGGTTCGGATTAGTCGTCGGAGCCGGAGGCAACTTGGCCGCCACCGACGCGCTATTCGCCGCGAACCGATTGATCCCGTTCGCGGTTGCGTCGCTGTGCGTCTTACTGGGAATGGCGAGGCCGTGCTTACCCTGAGTGTACGGCGTGGGCGCGCTCGCCGCGACGCGGGCCGCCGCGCCGCCCGTGGTCTGATTTTTCAAGCCAACGGTCGAATCGTCACCGGGCTGTATCTCGGGAAGCGCAACGGCCCCCGAGCTGACCGGACCTCCGTGAATGGTCGACTGCCCCAGCGTTTTCAGCTGCATGACCGATTGCTGAATGGGCTGTATCGTCTGCGCGCTTGCCAGTTGAACCGACGCCGCCAGCAAAGCCGCCGCTGCGATGAGCGAGCGATTGCCGATGACCGCGGGCCTCAGGTGCATGAAGCGACCCGATCGAAAGTTCCTTGTTCCCATAGCGTTACCTCGTTCCTTTATCCCCATAGCGGGGGTGCTAGTAGTTCTTTGACTCGCGGCACGAGACGCACGGATATTGAAGTGTGTGGCTGCTCATCCCGCAGCAATCGCAATTGGCAGAAGAACCGAAGGGTCCATCTTATTATCGAGATTGTGCCTGATTGTCCGGCCAGAATTGTTGGCGTGTCAACACACATTCGTCGTCAGCGAATTGACGCCGGAGCGACCGGTAAAATTTGCAATGGCCCTGATTCGCGCGCCAAAAAATATCTAAGCCGGTAAGATCGAGAGTGATATTACATATTCCTCGCCGGCGCTCGAGATCAGCGTAATCGGCTCATGAGCGAAGCGCCTGCGTGGGTCGTTGGCTTGCCATTTGGCGGCATTTCGCGTCTATTGATTCAATGAACACTGATCATCGATGCCGCCGGCGGGCATGTATTGCGGTCCGCGGGGCAGGGTAGCGCGTGGATTCAGATGAATTTTCGACATCGCCGGTGCCCGCGGATCGCTCGATCCCGTGGTGGAAGATTGCGCTGACCAACGTACTGTTCAGTATCTGCCTCCCCACCTTGATCACGGGACTCGACCTCGGCATCGCATCCCCCCGGCGCTATTTCTTGTCGGGCATCGTCGTGGGCAGCCTGATTCTGACCTTCATCGGCATCTTGACCAGCGTGCTCGGCTCACGCACCCGATTGAGCTCCTACATGCTGGCGCGCATCGCGTTCGGCACTCAGGGTTCGACGCTGTTGAACCTGGCGTTCGCGCTCTCGTTGCTGGGGTGGTTCGGGGTGAACATCAATCTGTTTGGCGACGCGATGGCGCGGCTGCTCGTGGCGCTGTGGGGGTATACCGGGCCCGTCTGGCCGGTCGAACTCGTGGCGGGGTTATTGATGACGGTCACCACCTTGGTGGGGCTGCGCGCGATCAACGCGCTGTCGATCATCGTCGTTCCGGTGCTCGCCGTCGTGTGCTTGTTGATGCTGCTCGAGTCCCTCAAGCACGGCTCCGTCGGCGACATTCTCGCGCGCGCACCGCTCACGGGCATGTCGTTCGGGGACACGGTCTCCGCCGTGGTGGGCGGCGTGATCGTCGGCGCCGTGGTCATGCCGGATACCTGCCGCTTCATTGACCGGACCCATGGCGCCGTGTGGACGTCGATTCTGGCCTTTTTCGTCAGCGGAGTGACGGTGACGGTGATCGGCGGGATCGCCGGCCTCGCGACGGGCAAGCGCGAGATCCTGGATCTCATGTTGTTCATGGGCTTGGGCGCCGGTGCATTTGCGATCGTGCTGGGCGGAAGTTGGATCCTCAACGCCTTGAATTTATACAGCGCGGCGCTCAGCATCGGGGTCGCGGTGCCGCGGTCGCGCCGCGGGGTCACGACGTTGGTCTGCGGCCTCGGGGGAACCCTGCTGGCGTTTCTGCAGATTCTTGATCATTTCCTGACGTTCTTGTTCTATCTGTCCATCGTGTTCGTGCCCATCGCGAGCATCATCATCGTGGATTTTTTCATCATACGGCCGGGCGCCTATGTGGGCGCCGCGATCCAGTCGATCAAGCGGATCGAAACCACCGCCTTGGCGGCGTGGGGAGCCGGCGCCTGCGTTGCCGTGCTCGGGTCCGCGGGGTATTTGCGCCTGACGGGAATCGCCGCCGTCGATGCCATGCTGGTGTCGGCCGTGCTGTACGGAGCCCTGCGGTGGCGGCCGCGCAGCGTCGTGTCAGAGTCGGTGTGAGCGGGTGTCCGCATCCCCGCTAAGGTGAGACGGCGCGCCGCGGCGGCCGATGGACCGAGCGGGCCGATGGCGCGGCGTTTCGCGCGCATCTGCAAGCGCGTGCAGTCGACCCGCAAGCCCATCGTGTGGCTGCGCGCCTTGCCCGGAACCGGCAAGACGCGCGTGCTGCGCGAACTCGCACGGCGCGCGGCGGCGTTGCATGCCGAGAACTGGGTGTTGCTGGACGATCCAAGTCCCGAGGTGCTGCGGGCGCAACTCGCCGCGTGCGACACCCTCGAGGATCCGGTCGGGCGGCGGCGCCTGCTGATTGCATCCCGCTCGGGCAGCGGCCTCGCGGATTCGTTGCTGACCCCGCGCCTGTACGGGTTCGTCGATGTCATCGATGACAGTGATCTTTTCGTGAGCGCGGATGACTGCGGGTCGGTGCGGCACGCGGACCTGTTGACGGCGACCGGCGGCTGGCCGCTCCTGGTCGACGGGTACCTAACGGGGCGCGCGCCGGACATGGTGCAGATGCTGCCGGCCTTTCTCGAGCGCGAGGTGTTGCCCGATCTTTCCTCGCGCGTGGCCACGGCGCTGTTCGGCGCGCTGCCCGCGCCCTTGGGAAAGGCAGCCGTCGACTACTTGTTCGGCGCGCAGGCAAAGCTTCATCCGCTCCTCCTGAGCACCGCGGCCGGCGTGACGATCGCGGGCACGTGGGTGCGCGATGCGCTGTTGAAGCTGCGCATGCAGCCGAAGGCCCTCGAGCGTGCCGTGCTCGACGACCTCATCCAACTCCACACCCGGTTCGCCGAGCCTGCGGACGCCATCACATCGCTGGTGGACTTGGGGTTGTTCGCTCAAGCCGTCGAAGTATTCAACGCGGCCGGCGGAATGTTCTTCGGCTATCGCCACGGCTATCAAGCGCTCGAGACCGTGCTGCGGAGTTTCGGTCCCGACTGGGAACGGCGCACGGAGAGTCTGTTCTTCGCGCGCCTGTATCTGATGATCAAGAGCGGTCAGTCGCGAGAAGCGCTGCTGCGCCTGGAGGCGCAGTACCCCGGGCTGCCGGTGGATCTGCGGCGGCTGCGGCTGTCGCACCGGCCTTATGCGGTATTGATGCGCCTCGACATGAGTCTGGACGTCGATGAGGCGCCGCCGCTCGCAGTGATCTCGAGCTGGGGACGCCTGGATGCGTTCCTGGCGCCCGGCGACGACATGGCGCGCGGGATCTTGTACAACACCATGGCCATCGGTTTTCTTCAGGCCGGGGCGCTGCTGCAGGCGCAAGAACTCGCGGCGGAGGCATTGGCCGTGTATGAGCGTGCGGGTTCGCCGTACCTCGCACACTACATGCAGTTGCACTTGTGCGATCTATCGTTGCGTCACGGGCGGCCGCGGGATGCCGCCGACGAATTGCGCCGGGCCGAGGGATCGCTGCGCGCTTCGGGGCTCGCGTTCAATTCGGAACCCGCCATCATCGAGTGCTTCCGGGCGCGCATCGCCTATGAGGAAGGGCGATTCGCCGATTGTCCCGCAGCCATCGAACCGATTCTGCAGGCACTGCTGCGAGGCGATAGCTGGCCGGATCTCATCTCGGCGATGGCCGGGCACTTCGTCTTTACGGCTTTCTGGCAGCAGGGATTGCGCAAGGCGTTGGATCGGCTCGATCATTGTGCGCTGACCTTGAGCCGCCGGCATGGACCCACCGACCATCGCGGCATCGAGCTCCTCAGGATCCGGCTCTATCAGGTCGCCCGCCGGCATGAGGAGGCGGGGGCTCGCCTCGAAGAGTTCGACCTGGAAGCGCGGGCGCGGCACATCTCGCATCTCGAGGCGGAGGAAGGATTGATCCGCCTGCGTCAGCAGATCG
>DASYFQ010000090.1:0-5690 GCA_036498345.1 Steroidobacteraceae bacterium | reverse complement strand
GCGGCAGGTCGCGCAGATGCCCGAGCGGCAGGAAAACGGCAGTTCGAGCCCTGCCCGCTCCGCGGCGTCGAGCACGGACGCGTCGCTCTGCGCCATCGGGAAGCTGCGGCGCCGGCCATCCATGACCACGGAAATGGTGGCCAATGCGGGTTGCGCCACGGGCGCGGCGCCGGCCCCCGTGACCACAGGCTCCATCGATCGCGGCGCGCCGGACGCAAAGCGCTCGAATCGAATCGCAGCGCCGGCGTTCAATGTCTTGATGGCGTTACGCACCTCGTCCACCATGTCGCCCGGACCGCAAATCAAATACTCGTCCGCGGACGATACCTCGGGCATGCGGCGCGCAAGCTCACGGACTTTGGGGCCGTCGATCCTGCCGTTCAGCCATTCCGTCTGTTGCGGTTCGCGGCTCATCACGAAATGCGCGGCAAAGCGGTCGATATACCGATTCTTGAGCGCGAGCGTCTCTTCGAGAAACATCGTTCGCGCAATACTGCGGTTGCCGTAGATCAGCGTGAAGCGGCTGCGCGGCTCACGAGCGAGAATATCCGTGGCGAGAGAAAGTACGGGCGTGATGCCGCTGCCCGCGGCGAAGGCCACATACATGTGCTCACGGTCGGTGCTGATCGCCGTGCGGAATCGCCCCATCGGCGTACCGACGTCGAGCAGGTCGCCGGCACCCAATTTCGAACCGAGTTCCCCGGACATTCGCCCGCCCGGTTGCAGCCGGACGCCCAATTTGAGCACTCCGCCCCCGGGGGCCGTCACGATGGAGTAGGTGCGCCGTTCCTCTCGTCCCTCGATCAGGCGCCGTACGGTGACGTACTGCCCCGCGTGAAAGGCAAACGCGTCACGCAGAGCGGAAGGAATCTGCACGGTCACGCACGCGGCATCTTCGGCGATGCGCTCCACGGCGGTGATTTTCAATGGATGGAAGTCAAGCATGCGGAATCGTCAGATGCATTTGAAGTATTCGAAGGGCTCGAGACAGGCGCGGCAGCGATGCAGCGCCTTGCACGGCGTGGAGCCGAATTCGCTGAGGCATTCGGTGTCGGTCGAGAGGCAGCGCGGGCAGCCGACGGGCCTGGCCTTTCGCAAGAGGTCGCGCATGGATGCGGTGGATCGCTCCGGCGGAACGATGCCGTAGGTCTCGAGCTTGCGCCGGCCTTCGGGGGTGATCCAATCGCTGGTCCACGCCGGCGACAATACGTTGATCACGGCAAACCCACCGACGCCTGCGTTGCCGAGCGCATGCTCCACCGATTGGCGGATCACTTGCGTGGCCGGACAACCGACGTAGGTCGGAGAGAGCCCTACTTCAAGCGCGCCTTCAGGCTGCCGTTTGACGTAACGGATCAAGCCGAGATCGATGATGCTCAGCGCCGGGATCTCGGGATCTTCGACGGATGCGAGAGCGGTCCAGGCCAGCGAGATAGTCGGATCCGCGTTCGCATCCGCCGGCGCCGACGCGCGTGCGGGCGCGGGCGCGGGCGCGGGCGCGGGCGCGAAATCGTGACTTTGAACGCGGGCCGAGTTCACCAGCGTGCCCCCGGATAGGTACGCTGCAAGTGCTGCATCTCGGCAAGAATGTAGCCGAGATGCTCGCTGTGTTGGCCGCGCTTGCCATGCCAGGAATGCGGCCGATCTTTGGGACGTTGAAGCGTCGCCTCGGCCAGCATTTCGTCGATGCGCTGGTTCCAGGCCGCTTGAACGTCGGACAATCGGGGCGCCACGCCTTGATCAGCCATCATGCGGTCCAGTTCATCCTCGGCGAACAGCTCGACGGTATAGGGCCAGAGCGTGTCCAGGGCCGACTGAACTCGCGCGTGACTTTCCTCGGTGCCGTCGCCGAGGCGCACCAGCCAGCCGCGGCTGTAGCGCAAGTGATAGAGAAGCTCCTTCACGGATTTCTCCGCGATGGCGGCCAAGCGTTCGTCCGTCGACATCGTCATGCGCTGGTAGAGTTCCAGCTGGAAGGCATCGATCAGGACCTGGCGCACGATGGTCTGGCCGAAATCACCGTTCGGCTGTTCGGCCAATATCGCGTTCAAGTATTCGCCATGCTCACGCAGAAAGGCGATTTCATCCTCACCGCGGCCCCGGCCTTCGATTTCGCCGGCGTAAGTGAGTAACAGCCGGGCCTGACCGATCAAGTCGAGCGCGATGTTGGCCAAGCCCAAATCCTCTTCGAGCGCGGGAGAGTGACCGACCCATTCGCCGAGCCTCTGCCCCAGCACCAAGCTCAAATCACCGAGGCGCAGCACGTAGCGGAACCGCGCCTGCTCGGCAGCGCGGGCCTGCTCGGCGGCGGGCGCCTGCTCGGCAGCGTGCGCCAGTTCGGCGGCGGCTAATACCTCTGTCCCGGGCAAGGTTGCGCTCACAGCGTCTTGACCTCGTCGGGAATCTCGTAAAAGGTCGGGTGACGATAGATCTTGTCGCGGGCAGGCTCGAACAGGGAATCGTTCTCCGCGGGATCGGAGGCGACGATGTCCTTGGAGGGCACCACCCAAATGCTGACGCCTTCCTGACGCCGTGTGTACAGATCACGCGCGTGCTCGATGGCCATGCGCGCATCGACGGCATGCAGGCTGCCGGCGTGCTTGTGATCGAGACCGCCGCGCGCGCGGACGAAGACCTCGTACAAAGGCCACTGGCGGCGGTCTTCGGTCGGTGTATTCATTGTCGGTGTAGTCATTGGACGGCACTCCTACGCGGCAAGGGTTGCGGTTCGTTGGCGCTGCTTCTCGGCATAGGCGCTCGCGGCGTCTCGCACCCACGCGCCTGCGGCGTGGGCGTTGCGCCGCGCGGCGATCCGTTCCGCATTGCACGGGCCATTGCCTTTCAGGACTTGATCGAACTCGGTCCAATCGATCGGCCCGAATTCATGCTGCTTCTTGGTCTCGTCCCAGCGCAGCAGCGGATCGGGAATGGCAAGGTCCAGAAACTTGGCCTGCGGCACCGTGAAATCGACGAACTTCTGCCGCAGTTCGTCGTTCGAGAAGCGCTTGATCTTCCAGCGCTGGGATTCGCCGCTGTGCGTGGAATTGGCATCGGACGGTCCGAACATCATGAGCGCCGGCCACCACCAGCGGTTGAGCGCGTCCTGCGCCATGCGCTTCTGCTCCGGCGTGCCTTGCGCGAGGCGCATCATGAGGTCGTAGCCTTGTCGCTGGTGGAAGCTCTCTTCGCGACAGACGCGCACCATCGCCCGTGCATAGGGGCCGTAGGAACAGCGGCACAGAGGAATCTGGTTCATGATGGCCGCCCCGTCGACCAACCAGCCGATGGCGCCCACGTCGGCCCACGTGGGCGTCGGATAGTTGAAGATACTCGAATACTTGGCCTTGCCCGACAATAGCTGATCGATGAGTTGGTCGCGGCTCACACCCAGCGTCTCGGCGGCACTATAGAGATACGCGCCATGGCCGCCTTCGTCCTGCACTTTGGCGATCAGAATCGCCTTGCGCTGCAAGGTAGGGGCGCGAGTGATCCAATTGCCCTCCGGCAGCATGCCGACGATCTCAGAATGCGCGTGCTGGGAAATCTGACGAATCAAGGTATTGCGATAGCGCGCCGGCATCCAGTCCTTGGGCTCGATCTTTTCTTCGGCGTCGACACGCGCCAGGAAGCGCTTTTCCATCGCATCTTCATCCAGGGGTGCGAGGTCCCCACCTTGGGTATCCAGCGCTTGCGTATACATGCCTACCCCCTCTCATTTAGCCTCATGGATAGTATGATACACAAAAATACATAATGCAATATTTTCTGTGTCATAAAGGCCGAGAGCATTACAATGGCTAAAAATGACTGCCAACGACGCCGCCGCTGAACTCGTCGCTCGCTTTCGCCGGCAGCGGCCGCTGCGAGGCGGCTCGCTCATCGTGACCATTTTCGGCGACTCGATCATGCCGCGGGGAGGCGCGGTCGCGCTCGGCAGCCTGATTGCCCTGGCGGCGCCTTTTGGGCTCAATGAACGATTGGTACGGACCGCAACCGCGCGCCTCGCACAGGACGGATGGCTCGAGGGACGCCGTGTCGGCAAACTGAGCGAATATCATTTGTCGCGGGAGGGCCGCGAGAGGTTCGCGGAGGCGACGAGGCGTATTTACAGCGAACCGGATACGGAATGGTCGGGCCGCTGGACCCTGGTTGTCCTGCCGCCCATGCGCGCGGCAGAGAGGAAGGAAATCAAAGAGGAACTGATATGGCGGGGGTTTGGCGAACTCTCGGGCAATGTATTTGCTCATCCCGAGCTCGATTCGCGCTCGCTGACGTCGGAGCGGCGCCGGTTGGGAGCGCTCTCCAAACTCATCGTCTTCGACGCCAATCTCGCTGACGACGATGCTCCACAGCGCCTGGTGAGCTTGGGTTGGGATCTCGAAGACTTGGGATTGCGCTATCAGCGCTTCGTCAATCGGTTCGAAAGCATCCTTGCGGTGCTGCGCGGTCTTCGCAGTCTCGATCATCAAGCATGTTTCATCGTGCGTACGCTGTTGATCCATGAATATCGCCGTCTGCATCTGCGCGATCCTCTGTTGCCGCCGCGGCTGTTGCGTGCCAATTGGCCGGGCGTGCAGGCCGCAGCGCTGTGCCGGGATATCTATGCGCGTGTCTTCGCGGAATCCGAAGCGTATCTTTCGCAGGTTGCGTCGCAGTTGAATGGGCCGTTGCCTCCGCCCGATGCGTCGGTAATGCGGCGCTTTGGCGGTATCCAATAGGCCGGCGGCGCGAGCGCCAGGGACGCAGAGCTGTTGTTGGCGGAACGAGACCGGAACAAGGAGGCTGCATCCGTCCGCCCGCGCTGATATCCTCGCGAACCGGATATTGGAAGAGGTCATCAATGCCAGTCGTGAACGTCATCATCCTTGCGATCGTGCAGGGATTCGCCGAACTGCTGCCCGTTTCGAGCTCAGCTCATGTGGTGGTAGCCGAGAAACTCATGGGCCTGGATCCGTCCTCCCCGCCGATGACGCTGCTCCTGGTGATGCTCCACACGGGCACCATGTTCGCCGTCATCGTGTTCTTTTGGCGGCGATGGCGCGACAGTTATTTCCGAAGCGCGGAGACCTTCAAGGCAACCGCCGGCCGCGTGATCCTCGCGACCGTGCTCACGGCGGTGGTCGGGGAAATCATCATCAAGATCATCGAAAAGACCGCATTCCGCGACGTGCCGCATGCGCAGATCGAAGATCTCTTCAGCCACCTCGAATTCATTGCTCCCGCTCTGGCCGCGGCCGGACTATTGATTTTGGTCGCGGGCATCATCCAGAAACGAAGGTCCGCGCGCGCACTGACCGAAACCAATGACATGACGATGCAACAGGCCGGCGTCATCGGAACGGTACAGGGGCTTTGCCTGCCGTTTCGCGGATTTTCGCGTTCGGGAGCGACGATTTCCGCCGGCACATTGATGGGAATCGCCAAGGCCCGGGCGGAGGATTTCAGTTTCGCGTTGGCCGTCGTGCTCACGCCGCCCGTCGTGATCCGCGAAGTGATGCGCCTGATGCAGGCGGAGCACGCCAATGGTGGCGGCGCCGCGCTGGGCTCGGTCGCCTTACTCTCCTTGCTGGGGGCGCTGGTCGCGTTTGTCGCCGGTCTGCTCGCGTTGAAATGGCTGAGCCGCTGGCTCGAGACCGGCCGCTGGTATCTCTTCGGCATTTATTGCCTGGCCGCCGCGGCCGCGGTGACGG
>DASYFQ010000089.1:0-4347 GCA_036498345.1 Steroidobacteraceae bacterium | reverse complement strand
TAATTTCACCAGTCCCCCGGCGATGAAGCGATCGGCGCTCAAGCGGGAAGCGACCAGGGCGATCCCGACGCCCTGCTCTGCGGCCAGGACCACCGCGGACATATTATCGAGGCGCACCAGCCGGTTCGGCTTGATCGGCTCGATTCCCAGACCCGCCGCCCAGCGTTCCCACGCATCGCGCCGCTCTTCGTGCACCAGCAGAGTCCTGCCGTTCAGGTCGCCATAAGAGTTGATGGGATTTTCCAACAGAAACCCGGGCGAGCAGGCAGCGATGAAGCTTTGCGCAAACAACTCGTGCACGGTCAACCCCTCCCAGGGGCCGGATCCGACCACGATCGACAGGTCCGCCTCCGGCGGATGCGTCTTGGTCACGGCAAAATTGGTCTCGATCCGAATATCCGTTTCCTCGCGCGCCTGGGAGAAAGAAGCCAAGCGCGGCAGCAGCAACTCGTTGGCGAAGAACGGCGGCACATTCAGCCGGATGATGGTGCGTCCGTAACGGACTTGAAGCTGCTCGGTGACCGATTCGAGCTTTGCGAAAATATCGCTGATGTGTTCGAGATAGTGCGCACCGGCATCGGTCAAGGTGAGCGTGCGCACGCCGCGTTCGAACAGGGCGACTCCGAGTTGCTCCTCGAGGGCCTTGATTTGATGGCTCACGGCGGACGGAGTGACGAATAGTTCCTCGGCGGCGGCCTTGAAGCTTTGCAACTTGGCCGCGACCTGGAAGGTCTTCAGAAACTTGAGCGAAGGCAAGCGCATAAGATGAACCAACACTTGGGGAAGGGGCGTGATTACCGTTGCAGCCCCTCACGGCATACTTTCGCTATACTACACCATGTGGGCACTGCAACATTCGTGCCAGGCGCGAAAATGGCGGCATGGCCGGCCCTGACCTGACACAGATACCCTCCCCGCCATGTTAGCGGGCGTTGAGCGGCATACGTCGCACGATAGTAGCGCAAGGACTGTTGCGAATTGAATTCGGCGATATGACAAGAGCCCACGTCATCACGGGCAGCTTCGGCTCGGGCAAGACCACCGCCATTCGTTGGCTGATGGCTCATAAGCCCGAGCATGAACTTTGGATGGTCATTCTCAATGAATTTACCGATGCCGGACTCGACGCGGTCAGCGTGGCGGAGTCCGCGCGGGGACGATACGACGTGCGATTGGTTGCCGGCGGCTGTCTCTGCTGCGTGGGCGAACTCGAATTCTCGCAGCAGTTACGGGACATTCTACGAAACTTCAACCCGGCGCGATTGCTCATCGAACCGAGCGGTGCCGGCCACGCCGCGGACATCGTCGACACCTTGGGTATCTACGAGACCCAGCGGGCATTGCACTTGGACAGCGTCATCTGCCTGGTGGACGCGCTCGACGCCGGCCGCATCCTTCGCACGCGGTCGCCGCATGAGTGGTCGCAGATCCAATCCGCCGATGTATTGTTGCTGTCGAAGCCTGACCTTGCCGGCGAGCCGGAACGGCAGGCCTTTGACGCCATCGCCGCCGCTCAGTATCCGGCGAAGCGCTACCTCGGGCGCTGCCGTGATGGCGAATTGCCGCCCGAGGCATTGGAGGCGTTCGAACGCTCGGCAACTTTCACTCCCATTCGCGGCCCGGGCGAAACCGCCGCGCCGCAGTCGACGGCCTTCGCCATCGCCGGCCTCGTCGGCAGGGAAACACAATCACAGCAGCTCGGGCTGTGGGCGGTGAGCTGGATCCTGCCGCGCGAGTTGGTTTTCGCGCGAGTGATTATCGAGCCGCGCTTGATCTGGCTGTTGCAAGCTTATGACGGCTGGCTGCGGCGCCTGAAAGCGGTGTTTCGCACCGGGCCCGGGCCGTCGTGGCTGGCGCAAAGTCACGGGCGAGGCCTGTCGGGGGAGGACAGCGCCTATCGGCGCGACAGCCGTATCGAGATTGTGCTCACCGCGGCCCCCACACCGGAATTTTTAGATGCATGGCGCAGCCTGTTGCTCGATGCGGTCAACCCTCGGCCTGGCTAGCCGGCGCATCGACGTCCTCGGCGCATCGACATAACCGGCGTATCGAGCGTCTCAGCGTGCGCCGAACGATCCCCGCAGATCCCTCATCGCCGCAATGAAGGACTCCACGTCGTCCTCGTCGTTGTAGAAATGAAAGCTCGCTCGGATATTGCCATCGCGGGGCGACGTGACGATGTCGCGCTTCATGAGCTCCGCGGACAGCCCGTCGCAGTCGCGCGACGGAACGGCGACGGTGGCGCCGCGGCGCCCGTCCTGAGCGGGTGTAATGCTCGGCCAGCCGATCTCGTCCAGTCTCTGCATGCAGCGCCGCGTCAAGGCGTAGTTGCGCTTTTCGATGGCGGGTGTTCCCACTGCCAATACGAACTTGAGGCCGGCCTCAGCGGCATAGGAATTGACCACCGCCGGTGTACCGGCCTCGAAACGTCGCGCACTGGGTGCCGGCCGGTTGGCGGTTATGTCCATCGCCGCAATATCGGCCTGTGCGAACCAGCCGCTGTTCGTCGGTACGAGGGACTCGATCAAGGATTCCCTGGCATAGAGAAAGCCGATGCCGGCCGTGCCCAACAGATACTTGAGCATCCCGCCGACGGCAAAGTCGACATCCAGCGCCTTCACGTCGAGGTCGAGCGACCCGACCGATTGATAGCAGTCGAGCAGCACCTTCGCGCCCTTGGCGCGGGCGAGGCGCACGATGCCGGGAATGTCGAGCTTGGCGCCGTTTCTGTAGCAAACATGGGTGATCGCCACGAGTTGCGTCCGCTCGTCGATCGCCGCGGCGAAATTCTCCAACGGAATGTGGCCGTCCGGCGCACTCCGCACGTGTAGGACCCGCGCGCCGCGCGGCTCCTGGGCGTGCCAGATCTGTGCATTGGTGGGAAACTCGAAATCGCTGGTCACCACTGTATTGCGCGGGCCGGAAAAATCGATGGCGCTCGCCAGCGAGTTGAGGCCGGCGGATACCGAGGCGGTGACGGCGATCTCAGCGGGGGCGGCATGCAACAACGTTGCCGTCAACGCGCGCACGGATTCATTCTTGGTGATCCACGCATCCCAGTTCGCGCCCCTCAGCAGGCGTTCCTCCAGGTAGGCATCGAAGGCGCGCTTCACGTCGTTCGCCAGCGCACCATAGGAGCCGCTGTTCAGGTAGGTCTTGCGCTCGAGAACCGGGAATTCCTTGCGCAACGCCTGAAAGTTCGGTTCCACGTCTCGCTGCTCCCCGGGAGTTGGCACATCAAGTCACTTGGACCGCTAGCATACGCGCCTGGTGCGAAACGGCGCAGCCGGCTCCGATGCGGACATGACGCGCTCAGTGAATGGCGAGCTGGATCCCGACACTGAAAGGAGCGCCCATGTTGGCGACTTGGCAATTCGCGAGGGCGCCGCCGGCGATAACGGAACACACGAAGACATTGCCGGACGACCCGTCATTGACGTAAGCCAGGGTGCCACTGATGACGACGTCCGTCGGCTGGCTGCCCACCGAGAAAGCCGTGCAACCGGAAAGACTGCCGGCATCGCAGACGCTGACGGTGCCGTTGTTGTTATTGGCAATGTAGGCGTAGCCGCCCGATAGCGATATACCGTCCGGCCCGAAGAATCCGCCGGTAGGGGTGCAGCCGGACAGGCTGCCCGATACGATCGAGCAAACGTTGACGGTGGCGGAGTCGATGCCGATGTATGCGAAGCCCGAACTCGCTGCAATTCCCGCTCCGGTCCCCGCACTCTGGGTACAGGCGGACAAAGAGCCGTCGGGGTGGATGGTGCAGATCGTCACTCCGCCCGTGCTATTCGTCGCGTACAGCGTGTTACCGTCAATGGCCAATTGGTACGGCGTTTGGAAATTACTGCCCTGCGGTACGCAACCTGACAGCGTTCCGTCGAGCCCGACATGACAGACGTAGACGGCGTTGCCGGTATTGTAATCCGCCACATAGGCAAAATTACCGCCGTAGAACGCGATGCCCGAGGGCGCTGTGAAGCCGTCGCCCGTCGACGCGCAACTCGATAGGGTTCCATCGGCATTCAGCACGCAGTACGACACGAGACCACCGAGCTGCGCAACGTACAGGTGCGGCGGGGACTTCGCGCTATAGGGAATACTGACGGATCCTGTCTTTGCGGTTCCGGAGTCGTCGTTGTAACTGTAGTTCAAGGACACTGTGCCGCTGCCAACGGCCGTGGGAGCATACGTCAGGCTGAGTTGACAGCCCGTCCCCGTGCTGACGGCCGAACAGGTAAAGGTGCTGGACGTACTGGTCCAGCCGCTGGGCAACGTACCGAGACCCGAGGTCACCGCCAAATTGCTCGCGAGATTGCCGTCGTCCGTGGTGAATACGACACT
>DASYFQ010000088.1:0-17020 GCA_036498345.1 Steroidobacteraceae bacterium | reverse complement strand
GACCGGCATCCACAGGTGCTCAAGATCACCGGGCCGCAGCGCTACGAAGAGGTCGTGGCCTCGGTCCACGAACATTTGCCGCCGCAGCACGAACCGTTTCTGGATCTCATACCGGCGCAGGGCGTGAAACTCACGCCGCGCCATTACGCTTATCTGAAGATATCCGAGGGCTGCAATCATCATTGCAGCTTCTGCATCATTCCCTCGATGCGAGGGCGCCTGGTCAGCCGGCCGGTCGGCGAAGTGCTGCGCGAGGCGGAACAGCTGGTGCGCGCCGGGGTCAAGGAAATCCTGGTGATTTCACAGGACACGAGCGCCTACGGCGCGGATCTCAAATACGCGGCGCAACCTTGGCGAAACGCCGAGCGGCGCGCGCGCTTTTTCGACCTCGCCGAGGCGCTGGGCGAACTCGGCGTCTGGGTTCGATTGCACTACGTTTATCCCTATCCTCATGTCGATCAGGTAATCGATCTGATGGCCGCGGGCAAGATACTGCCCTATCTCGATATCCCGTTTCAGCATGCCAGCGCGCGCATCTTGAAGCTCATGAAGCGGCCTGCGGCCGCGGAAAATACCTTGGATCGCATCGCCGCATGGCGGCGCACCGTTCCCGACATGACCATCCGCAGCACCTTCATCGTCGGCTTTCCGGGAGAAACCGAGGCGGACTTTACCGAGCTGCTCGACTGGCTGCGCACCGCGCAGCTGGATCGCGTCGGCTGCTTCGAATATTCGCCGGTCGAGGGCGCGGCGGCGAATGCGCTGCGTCAGCCGCAGGTTGCGCCGGAGATCAAGCAAGAACGGCACGCACGCTTCATGGAACTCAGCGCAGAGATCAGCGCCGCGCGGCTTGCGCAGAAAATCGGGCGCAGCATGCGGGTATTGGTCGATCGCGTCGACGGCGACGGCGCCGTTGCACGCACCGGCGGCGATGCCCCGGAAATCGACGGCGTGGTGCGCATTCGCGGTGCGAAAAAGCTGGCGGTCGGCGACTGGGCGCAGGTACGCATCACCAAAGCCGATGCCTACGATCTCGAAGCGAAGTTGGATTCATAGTTGCGAACCCGTGGAGGATCAGACGTGGAAATAGCCGCAGACCGAGTGGTCACCATTCACTACACGCTCAAAGACGACAACGGCGCCGTGCTCGACAGCTCCGCGGGCGGCGATCCGCTCGCCTATATTCAGGGCCACGGGAATCTCGTTTCCGGCTTGGAGAAGGCGCTCGAGGGCAAGCAGGACGGCAACACCCTGAGCGTGGTGGTTGCGCCCGCCGAAGGCTATGGCGTACGCGACGAGGGCCTGATCCAGCGCGTGCCGAAGCGCGCACTGCAAGGTTCGGGCGAGATCAAGAAGGGCATGCAGTTTCAGGCACGGACCGACGATGGCATGCGCCTATTCACGGTGACCGGCGTGGTCGGCGACATGGTGACGCTCGACGGCAACCATCCCCTGGCCGATCAAAGGCTGCATTTCGATGTCTCGATCGTCGGTGTTCGCGAGGCGACCGCGGAAGAGCTCGAGCACGGGCACGTGCACGGCCCGGGCGGCCACTAGTCATGCGCTTCGCGCAACTTCTACGGGGTCGTTCCGACCCCGAACTTTAAAGGACGGGGTCGGAACGACCCCGTAGATCCGGCGCGTAGCGCCTGGAAATCCCTAAAAATCCTGGAAATCCTGGAAATCCTAGATATATTTGAACAGCGACAGCCCCTGCGTAAGCGTATAGGCCTGCATGGCCGCGCTCAGGGTGGTGTTCTGTTCATTGAGTTTGGTGATCGCGCTGGCGTAATCCAGGCTCTGCAGCGATGAAATCGAGCTCTGGAGCTGGATTTGCTGGCTGCTCGAGACCGACTGCTGGGTCGTGATCGAATTCAACCGTCCGCCGACGCTCGACCTCACGTTCGACGTCTGATTCAGCGCTTGATCGATATTGTTGATCGCGGTATTCACCGAGTTGTTCAGCGCCGCCTGCGCCACCGGGGAGCTCGCGCCGGATTGCAGCGCCGAAATGAGATTCTGGACCGTCGTGAATACGCTCTGATTGGCGCTCGGCGCCACGCTGAAAGTGTCGCCGGCGGCGGGGGCACCGTTGATCGCGACCTGTACTCCGCGGAACGCGATCGATTGACCGGCCGTATAGCTTCCCGATGTCACCAGTACATTATTCGAATCTCGAACTTCATAGGTGTTCGCGGCCGTGAAGTTGATCGCGTAGGTCCCGCCGTCGTAGGCCGCGGGGTTCGCGACGGTGCTCGCGCCGAGCACGCCCGTTCCGGTGTTGCCGGCGCCGGCCGCGGCGGTGAACGTCCCGTTACCGGTCTTGATTTGATTGAACACCACGGCGCCGCTGTCGCCGACGGCGACGGTTTGGCCCGCTGCGATCTGCACCTGGCGCTGCCCCTGATCGCCGCTGTACGTGGCTCCGGTCGCGCTCAAGGCGAAGGGTTGAGATTGCGTGGCGAAGCCGCCGTAGATGTACTCGCCGTTACCGTCCTGGGTATTGGCCAGAGACACCAAGGTTGCCTGAATCTGAGTCGCCTGGGTCGCAAGTGCGCTGCGGTCCTGGCTCGACAGCGTACCCGAGTTGGCCTGCAGCGCGAGATCGCGCAGACTTTGCAGCGCGTTCTGCACCTGCGACAGCGACGTATCCTCCGTGCTCAACCGCGTTTGCGCGCTGTTGGCGTTGGTGTCGTATTGCTGGCTCTGCAGCAGCGCTTGATTGTAGTTGGTGACCGCGCCGGCGGCGACCGGATTTTGGGACGGCGTCGTGAACGAGAGATTCGACGAGATCTGATTCTGCGTCTGCGAGAGGTTCGACTCCAGCGTATTCAACGCCGCGACGAACTGAGCTTGATTCAAATTTTGCGTTACGCGCATCGTCATATTCCTTTATGCAGCCTGAACTGCGGTCAGCAAGCTCTGGAACAGGCTGCTGCCGATTTGCAGCGCTTTGGCCGCAGCCTGGTACGACTGTTGCCATTGCAGCAGCTGCGCGGCCTCTTCGTCGAGGTTGACGCCCGACACGGATTGCTGGTTGTTGGCCGCCTGGGTGTTGACGGCAGTTTGCGCCGTCTGCGCCGTGTTGATCTGCTGCGCTTGACTGCCGACGCCGGTAATCAGCGCGCTCACCGCGCCGTTGACGCTGACCGTGCCGTTGCCGAGCACCGGCACCGACTGCTGATTGGCCAAAGCCAACGCGTTGCGATTGTCGCCGGTGCCGCCGGCGTTGCTCTTGACGGTAAAAGTGTCGCCTGTCGCGGGCGCGCCGCTGATCTGCACCTGCCAGCCGTTCTGACTGATGGTGCCGCCGGCGGTATAGGCAAAGCTGCCGGCGCCGTTGATGGAATAGGTCGTCGGGCTGGTGAACTGCAGAGTGGTGGTGGCGAGCAGATTCGGGTTGGTCGCATCCACGACCGTACCGCTGGTGATCGTTGCCGAACCGGTATTACCGCTCGCTGCCGCCGCCTGCACCGCGCCGGCGGCGGCGATCTGCGAAGGATTGTTCAACACGACGTTGAATGTGCCGGCGGCTTGCGCCGTCGGCTGAATGAGGAATTGATCGCCCGCCGCGGGTGTCGCCGACAACACGATCGACAGGCCGGCCGCCGTCAACGGGCTCCCCGTCGTGCCGCTGCCGCTCACCGGCACGACGCTGCCGTCGGTGGCGTTGGTGAGCGAATAGGCGCCGCCCTTGTACGACAGAATGTAATCATTCGCGGTCAGGGCGCCGATGTTGGCCACGCTGACCGTGGCCGTCGTGCCGCCGGTGTTCTTGGAGGAGGCTGTCGCCTGCGGCCCGCCCACGGCAAACAGATTCACGCCCTTCTGGCCGCTGAGATCCAAACCGGCGTTCTGCTGCGAATTCACCGTCGCGCTCAACGCCGTGGCGATTTGGCCCAATTGATTCTTGGCCGGATTGACCACCTGGGCGCGCGCCGCCAGAAGGCCGCCCAGGTCGCCCGAAGTAATCTGATTGCTGATGGAGTTGCCGTTGGACGCGGTGCTCGAGACTTCCAGTTGCGAGGCGTCGTATTGGCTCGGCACGGTGGTCAACGTCGTGGTGTTCCCCTGCAGCACCAGCGGCTGGCCGTTGCCCAGGAAGACGTTCAATGCGCCGTTGCTGTCGAGCGTCGTCGACACGCCGGTCAACTTGGAGAGATTGGAGACCAGTTGATCGCGCTGATCGATCAGGTCGTTGGGCGGCTGGCCGCCGGACTGCGCCGTGCTGATCACGATCTGCTGGTTCAGCTTTGAAATCGATGCACCGATCGTGTTGATCTGCTGCACATCGGCGGTGATGCCGGAATTGATGCTGGCGTTCAAGGCATTGAGCTGCGAACTCGTGCTTTGAAAGCTGTTCGCGACGCTCTGTGCCTTGCCGAGCAAGGCCTGGCGGGTCGCCGTGGACGCAGGGCTGTTCGCCACATCCGACCAGGCGCTATAAAAGTTCTGCAGAGCCGTGCTCAAACCCCCGGCCGTCGTGCCGATCAGGTTGTCGATCTGGCTGGAATAAGATTGCAATGCATTCAACTGGCCCAAAGCGCTCTGAGAGGTGTTCAATTGATTGGCGACGGTTTGGCTGAACGTGCGATTGATCCCGTTGACCACGACGCCGGCGCCCACGGAGATGGAGCCGTTCGATTGCGGGATGGCCGAGCTCAGGCCGATCGACTCCTTGGCGTAGCCCGGCGTGTTGGCGTTCGCAATATTGTTGCTGGTGACCGAAATGGCCGCTTGAAACGCTTGCAGCGCCGATACACTGATTCCAAAGACATCTGACAAGTTAATTCTCCGCGCCGCAGCGACCCAAGGTTTCGGCCTATCCAGCAATATCGGCGGCAATCCTCATTTCTATAGTTTGTTGCCCGTGAGCGCCGCGCGCAGCGTGCTGCTGTGCAATATTTCATTTAACTTATGCGAGTAGTCGGGGTCGGTGGCATAGCCGGACTGGCCGATGCTGTTGACGTAGGCTTGCGCGTCCTGGCCCGCCGCAACCACTTGGTGGTAGCGCGGAGAATTCTTCAAGAGATTGACGAAATCCTTGACGCTCTCCTCGAGGGTACCGTAAACGCGAAATGCAGCGTGCCGCTGCGTCGCCACGCCACCCGAGTATTCCACGGTGCTGGCGGTCGCCCGCGCGCCGTCCCAATTCTCATCGGCCTTGATCCCGAACAAATTCAGACTGGCGGCGCCATCGGCAGTGCGTGCCATGCGCTTTCCCCACCCGGTCTCCAGGGCCGCCTGCGCAAGCAAGCCCAGCGGATTGATCCCCAGGGCCTGCGCGGCATTCCGGATCGTGGGGAGCACCTGATTGACGAAATCGCTGGCACGCTCCGCCATGGTCTCCGTGTCCGCAGCCGGCGGCGCGAAGCCTGCGCGCTGCCCCACGGCGCTGACGAAGTGGGTGGCGGTGGTCGCTGACCCGGTCATGGTGCTCGCCGGCCCGGTCACGGTTGTCGCTGACCCTGTCACGGTGCTCGCCGGCCCGGCCGCCGGGGTCGTCCCGCTGACCTGTCGAGTCAACAAAGCGGCCAAGCCCAAGTCTTGATGCTGGCTGATGGTGAGGGCGATCTGCTTGTCGAACATGTCCTGGTACATGCCCATTTCGTTATCCGACTCGCCGACGGCGGCATTCGCGTCGCGCATGCTTTTCAGCATCATTTGCAGGAACAACGCCTCGACTTGTCCGGCCACGGCGCTGATCGTCTGCGGCGAATTCGGATCTCGTTTGAGAGCCGCCAGACCGTTGATGTCGGTGTACGTGTTCGCGGCGGAGGTATCCGCCGGCGGGGACCCGAGCGACGGCGCGGAACCGGTCAATGACAGAGAGTTGGTCATTTAGATCACGATGAGCTCGGCCTGCAGCGCGCCGGCTTCTCTGAGGGCTTCGAGGATGGCGACCAGATCGCCGGGCGCCGCGCCGACATCGTTGACGGCCCGCACGATTTGCTCGAGCTCCACGCCCGGTTTGAACAGGAACATCCGGTTCGATCCCTGATCCACCTTGATGGTCGAATTGTTCAGCACCACCGTCTGTCCCAGCTTGGAAAACGGCGCCGGTTGACTCACCGTCTGCTCTTCTTTGATGGTGACGGACAGAGAGCCGTGCGAGACGGCGGCCGGGGTCACGATGACATTGCTGCTGATGACCACCGTGCCGGTGCGCGAATTGATGATCACCTTGGCCGAGGCCATGCCGGGCTCGACCTGCAAATTCTCGACCGACGAGAGAAAGGCAACCCGCTGAGTGATATCCAGCGGCGCGCGCACCCGCACCGAACCACCGTCCATGATGGTGGCGATGCCGTCGCCCATGCCCTTGTTCACGCTCGCGACCAATCGCGTCGCAGTCGTAAAGTCAGGATCGTTCAGGTTGAGCACGATCGAATCGCCCTGGGAGAGCTGCGAGGAAACGGCGCGTTCCACGGTGGCGCCATTGGGAATGCGGCCCGAGCTCGGCACATTCACGGTGAGCTTCGATCCGTCGGTGCCTTCGACACCGAAGCCGCTGACGATGAGATTTCCCTGAGCAATCGCGTAGATCTGTCCGTCGAGGCCATGCAACGGGGTGACCAAGAGAGATCCGCCGCGCAGACTCTTCGCGTTCGCGATGGAGTTGACCGTGATGTCGATCGTTTGCCCCGGTTTCACGAAAGCCGGCATGACGGCGTGCACCGCCACCGCGGCCACGTTCTTCAGCTGCGGAGTGACGTTCGCAGGAACCGTCACGCCCAGTTGCGCCAACATGTTATTGAGCGACTGCACGGTGAAGGGTGCTTGGCTGGTTTGATCGCCGGTGCTGTCGAGGCCGACGACCAGCCCATAGCCCACCAGCTGATTGGTGCGCACACCCTGTATTTGCGCCAGGTCCTTGACGCGTTCAGCCTCGGCGAGCGATCCGCTCAACAGCAACAGTAGCGGGACCAGGCAGAGTTTCGCGGTGAACTTGGAGCGCATGTCTAGTACGGCGCAAAGGCGGAGTTGAAGAACCGTGCCAGCCAGCCCATGCGATTGGAACTGTCGATCACGCCCCGGCCGGAGTAGCTGATGCGGGCATCCGCGACCTTGTCGGAGGTCACCGTGTTGTCGGTGGCGATATCCGCACGGCGCACTACCCCCGAAACGCGCACGAATTCGTCGCCCTGGTTGAGCTTCAAGGTTTTCTCGCCTTGGATGACCAGATTGCCGTTGGACTGAACCTCCACCACCGTCACCGTGAGACTGCCCGCCAGGCTGTTGCCCTGAGTGCTCGAGCCCTCTCCGTCGAAGCTATCCGCGCCGTTCATCGTCGTGGTCAGAATCGGCACGCCGCTCGCGGTAATGGTCTTGCCGAAAATCGTGGGCCCGGTATTGTTGACTGCCGTGGTCTTCGTGGTCTTGGTGACCGCGCTCTTGCTGGCATTGGTCGATTCCGTCAAACGGATCGTCAACACGTCGCCGACGCGGCGCGCCTTGAGATCCGCGAACAATTCCATTTGCTGACCCGCCTGATAAATCGCACCGTCGGTGCGCGGCGTCGGCGGCGGCAGCACGCGCGCGGCGACAGGATCGGGTTTGTGTTGCCTCGCCGGCAACAGGCCGCAGGCCGACAGGAGGCCGCACAGCAGCACTCCCGGCAACATCAATCGCGATGCAGGTCCTTGCGTCATGTCAGGTTGGTCGTCGTGTACTGGAGCATCTGATCGGTGGCGCTGATGGCCTTGGAATTCATCTCGTAGGAACGTTGGCACTCGATCATCGAGACCAGTTCCGTCACCGAATTCACATTCGACGTTTCGAGCGCACCCTGCTGCAAAGTCCCCAGTCCGTTGGTGCCCGCCGTGCCAACCTGCGGCGCACCGCTCGACGCGGATTCGACCAACAAGTTGTTGCCGATGGGCTGCAGGCCCTGTTCGTTGATGAAATCCGCCAGTTGAATTTGGCCCACCTGGGTTCCCTTGGCGTTGCCCGCCGCTTTGACCGTCACGACACCGTCATTGCCGATGGTGACCGACTGCGCGCCCGCCGGAATGTTGATCGCCGGCTGCAGCGGGTAGCCCGACGCGGTGACCACGTTGCCCTGGTTGTCCAAGGAAAATGCGCCGTCCCGTGTATAGGCGATCGTGCCGTCCGGCATGGTGATCTGCAGAAATCCGCGACCGTTCACCGACATGTCCAAGCTGTTGTTGGTCTGCAGCACGCTGCCCTGGGAGTAGTCCTTTTCCGTAGCGACGATGCGTACGCCGGTGCCGAGCGTCAAGCCGGTCGCATACTGCGTATTCTGCGTGCTCTGCGCGCCGACCTGGCGGATGTTCTGGTACATGAGGTCCTGAAAGGCGGCGCGCCCCGCCTTGAAGCCCGTCGTATTGGTATTGGCCAAATTGTTGGAGATGACCGCCATCCGGGTGTTTTGGGCATCGAGACCGGTCTTTGCGGCCCATAAAGCAAGATTCATCGTGAGTTTCCTTGAAAGTTACGGGGTCGATATCAGGCGCTCGGCGCTCTGTTCGTTTTGATCGGTTGAACTGATGCTCTTGATCTGGAATTCGTACAGGCGTTGCAGCTCGATCATGCTGATCAACGACTGGGCCGCGTTGACATTGCTCGACTCCAGCATGCCGGAGGTCACGGAGACGGTGTCGTCGGCCTTCGCCTTCCCGCCCGACTTGAGCCGCAGCAGGCCGTCGTCGCCCTTTTGCAGATCCGACGTCTTGGGGTTCACCAACTTGATTCGATCGACTTGCGTGACTGCAAACGGCGCGGAGCCCTGCGGAACCACCGACACCGTACCGTCGCCGCCGATGGTCACTTGAGTCGAGGGCGGTATCACCAAGGGGCCGGAATCGGTCAGCACCGCCAATCCGCTCGCGGTCGTGACCGCTCCCGTCGGCGACACGCGCAAATCGCCGGCACGCGTATAGGCCTCCTTGCCGTCGGTGCCGCGAACCGCAATGAATCCCTTGCCGTTGACCGCAATGTCGAGATCGCGGCTCGTGCCCTGCATGACGCCCATGGAGAAATCGGTACCCGCATCGCCTGCCACGGCATTGACCCGCGTCGCGTAGCCCGGACCGTAAATCGGCTCGCTGCCGAACGCCACGGTATCCGCGCGGAAGCCGATGGTGCTCAAGTTCGCGATGTTGTGGTTGTTGACGGCCTGCGCTTGCATGATTTGCTTCGCGCCGGTCATCGCCACGTACATTCCTCTATCCATGGTTCAAGTTCTCAATGACCGGATCAATGCGTGATGTTGATGACGGTCTGGGACAACTGGTTGGCCGTGGTAATGACCTGTGCATTGGCCTGAAATGCCCTTTGCGCAGTGATCATGTTCACGAGCTGCGTCGTCAGATCGACGTTGGAGCTTTCCAAGGCGCCCGATTGAATGGTGCCGAATCCTGCCGATGCCGCCGTACCCGACACTACCGTGCCGGAACTGAAGGTCTCGGACCAGTTCGTATCCCCCAATTGCTTGAGTCCCTGGGGATTTGGGAAATTCGCCATGGCTAATTGTCCGAGCTGCGTCGAACGTCCGTTGGTGTAGACGGCGGAGACGACGCCGGCGGTGTCGATCGCAACCGTGCTCAGCTGACCGGTCGCATACCCGTTCTGTACGATCGAGGTCACGCCAAACTGCGAGCCATACTGCGTGGTGGCGCCGAAGTTGAAACTCATGTTCATCGGGTTCGCCCCGCCCGGCGGGGTGAAGCCGCCGAAGGCCAAGGCGCCGCCCGCCGGCGCGGTCACCGCACCCGTGCTCGAAAACGTCAGGGACTGCGCGGTGCCGACCTGAGTGCCGTTGACGGTCATGTTGACGTTCCACTTATTGGGCGTCGCGGTCTGGGTGAAATAGAAGGTCGCCGGGTACTGATTGCCCAATGAGTCATACACCGACGTCGACGTGGACTGGCTGTAAGTCTGCGAGTTGGTCGGATCAAATGGCGTCACGGTGGGGACGGTCGAATTGGCCGGCAGATTCAGAATCACCGTGCCCGAGGTGGTCGCCAACGGAGCGCTCTGCGCGCTCTGCAAGTTCAAGTTCGACAGGGTTCCGGTATTGAATCCGCCGTTGGCCAGGGGCGGATACACCTGCAATGCCTGACCGGTGGCGCTGACCACATTGCCGGTCTTGTCCTCGGCAAACTGGCCATTGCGCGAATAGACATAGCCGTTCGGGCTGTGCAGGGTAAAGAATCCATCCCCGCTGATCGCGAGGTCCAGATTGGACGACGTCGATGTGATGTTGCCTTGGGTGAATTGCTGCGCCGTGGTCGTGAGCCGTACGCCCTGGCCGACGACCGAAGTGTTCAGATTCACCGCGCCGGCCGAATATACGTCGGCGAACTCCGCCCGCGAATCCTTGAATCCGACCGTATTGGCGTTAGCCACGTTGTTGGCCGTGACGTCCAGATCCGAACTGGCTGCGGTCAAACCCGATAAAGCAATGCTGAATTGCGCCATGTCTTATCTCCTACTGATTAATTTGATATCTGTTGAACGCTGGTGAACGGCACGCTGCCGAGCCCGCTGACGTTCACGGTAAGTCCCGTCGATCCGGCTCCCATGCTGACGCTCTCGACCGTGCCGTTGACCAGCGTGGTCGCCGCCGTGCCGCCGGAAACGGCTCCTGCATACTGCGCACTCAATGTATAAGTGCTGGCCGGAGCTTGCGTGCCGTCCCCCATCTTGCCGTCCCATGAGAAGCTCGCCAGACCCTTGGGTTGCGCCCCCAGGTTGATTTGCCGCACCAGGACGCCGGTCGAATCTTTGACGCTGAGCAGCACTTGCGAGGTCGTTTGCGGCACATTGACGGCACCGGTAACAGTCCCGTTCGCCGCCAGGGTGGCGGTCGTGGAGTTCACCAGCGCTTGATGTCCCAACAATGACGAGGCCTGGAGCGCCTGGCTCGAGGAGAGCGAATTCGACAGGGTGCTGAATGAGGTATTCAGCTGGGTGATCCCCTGCACTTGGCTGAGCTGGGCCAATTGCGTGAGGAAGGTGTTGCTGTCCACCGGACTCGTCGGATCCTGATTTTTCAATTGGGCCAACATGAGCGTGAGGAAATCCGTCCCGCCCAAAGTCGTGGCGCTGTTGAGCGGCGCGTTTCCGGTGCCCGAGCCCGTTCCCGTGGTCGAGCCGGTCCCGGTGGTTGAGCCCGTTCCGGTATTCGAGCCGGTGCCGGTATTGTTCGCGGCGTTCGTTCCATTGACTACCATGATGTGTTCCTAGTGCCCCATCGAGATGGTTTTGAGCAGCAAATCGCGTGCGGTGTTGATCACGTCGACGTTGGTGGCGAATGAGCGGTTAGCGGAAATCATGTTGGTCATTTCTTCGATCGAATTGACGTTCGACGTGAAGACATAGCCATCCTTGTTGGCCAACGGATTGTCCGGTTGATAGCGCATCAACGGCGGCGCCGAGCTTTCCACCACACCGAGTACGCGCACGCCCGCCGCGGCATCCTGGCCGTCGGCGGCGGGATTCGACGTATCCATCATCGACTGGAACACGGGGTGGCGCGCGCGATAGATCTTGGTCGGATCGCCGTTCACGCTTTCCGCATTGGCCAGATTGCTGGCCGTGGTGTTCAGCCGGATGGTCTGGGCGTTGAGTCCGCTGCCGGCGACGTTGAATATATTGAATAGAGACATTTTCGTTCCTCGGGGCGACTAACGCCGGCTACTGGCCGGCAATGGCGAGTTGCATCTGCGCTATTTTCAGATTGATGAACGTCAAGCTGGCTTGATAGCGGACGTTGTTCTCCGCGAAGGCCGCCTGCTCCACCGGCATTTCCACGGTGTTGCCGTCGAGCGAAGCCTGATACGGATTGCGGTACTTCAAGTCGCCGGCCGGCAATTCACCGTCAGAAATGCTGATATGTGCCGCCTGCGTCACCTGCATGGCCAACGAACCCTCGCCGGTGTTCGACAGCACTTCGCTGAAATCGATGTCGCGCGCCTTGTAGTTCGGGGTGTCGGCGTTGGCAAGATTCGTGGCCAGCACGCCGATCCGCTGCCCGTGCAGCAGCAGAGCTTGTTCATGGATGCCGAAAACGTTGTCAAACATGCGAGTAAATCTCCTTGACGGAAACCTAAAGCAAGAGCTGTGCCAAACCACGTATGCGCAGGCAATCGGCCGCTCGAGGGCGAAGCAGCCCACATTGCCGCTCGAGACCCGCGCGCCCGCGCTAAGCCGCGCGGCAAGGAATTGCCGCCGGCGGCCAAGCGGCGGCCAGCCTCGGGCTCCGACCCGTCAAGGCCCAAGGCACCGGCCGCGGCGCCGGCGCGCGGTGTACGGCGTACCGGGGCCGGCGCCGCCATGGCACGCCCCTTGCAGTTCTCGTTTATGATGCGAACAGCGCCAAAATATTGTCGTTGGATACTGGTTAAGGGACTGATCTGCGCGAGCGTCGGGCTGAGCCTCGCGACGTCAGCGCCGCTGCGCGCGGCGCCCGCTCCGGCCGGCGCCACCGCCGCCGTCCCCGTCGCGGCCACCGTCCCCGCCACCGCAACCGTCCCTGCGGCCGCCACCGTGGGCGCGGGCACCCCGGCCACCCCCGGGCGCGACATGGATCTGCAAGATATTCCGGCGCTCGAGTCGCTGGCGAGATCCGAGGCGGTAAGGCAATTTCCCCCGCTGACCGATCGGCAGCGCTTCCTGATAGGCCCGATCGAGCCCGGTCTGGAACTCGTACGCTGCCGCGAACCCGTGAAAGCTACCCTCGCCTCCACGCACCATATGCAGGACAGAGCGACGATCGAGTTGCGCTGCCCGGACGCCAAACCCTGGCATCTCTATGTGCAGGTGAGAATCATTGGTACTTCGTCAGCCGTGGTCGCCGCGCACGCCATCGTGGTAGGAAGTGTCCTCAAGGCTACGGATCTGCGGTTGGAGCAACACGATATTTCCGAGCTGCCGCCGGGCTTCCTGGATGACCCGGCCATCGCAGTGGGGCTGACCGCGAGCCGGCCTATTTCCGGCGGCGCTTTTCTGACCAATCAGCAATTGGTGGCTGCCAAAGCGGTTCAGCGCGGCCAATCGGTGACCCTGATCGCCGATTTGGGCGGCATGAGCGTGCGCATGGCCGGCAAGGCCCTCAGCGACGGCCTGATCAATCAACGAGTTAGAGTGCAGAACGTCTCGTCCGGTAAAATCGTGGAAGGGATTGCGCGTTCTGAACAGATTGTGGAAATAGTTTTTGAGTAGCCCTTCAGTGAAGCGCGTCACAGTCGATAACTTGTTCAGGCCGGTTGTTCCCCAGGAGCGATCGCTAAAGTTCGTCGGATCCCTGACGATAACCTTGACAAGGGCCGATGTGGTCCGAGGAGAGTTTCGGTGACTGACAAAATCAGTGCATATTCAACGGCTGAGCCGGTCGCGCCCATCAAGGGCTCGAACAGCAATAGCGTTGTCGCCGATAAGTCGCAGGGCGAAGCTTCGGCCGCGGGCGCCTCTACGCCGCAGACCGGCGATACCGTCACCCTGACCAGCTCCGCCCGTTCCTTGCAGAAGATTGAAGAGGCCGTCGCAAAAGCGCCGGTCGTCAACGCATCGAAAGTGGCGGCGGTAAAGCAGGCCGTCAATTCGGGCACCTATCAGATCAACGCCGGTCGGGTCGCCGACAAACTGTTGCAGTTCGAAAGCGGACTGAAGTAGATCCATGGAACACGCCGCGCGCCGCCGTCTCGAGGAAGTATTGGATCGCGAGATCGACGCCGCGCGCTCCTTGGCGGCGACTTTGGCCGCGGAACGCACCGCCCTCACCGGCGACTCACCTCTAGCCGTCGAGCAAAAGAGCGCTGAGAAAATCCAGATTCTCGAGACCATTGAAAAGCTCGAAGCGGAACGCCGCGACTTATGGTCCACGCCCGGCCTCGGGCTGGCGGCGACGGTGGCCGAACGCTGGCGCGCTCTGATGGAACTGATGGCCGGCTGCCGCACCGCGAACGATGTCAACGGCCACATCATCCATGTCCGGCAGCATCAAGTTCAACAGCTGATCGATATCGTCCGCGGCGGACCTGCGATCACGTACGACCCTCAAGGAAAAACCCTCGCCAAAGCGCTGCGCGCGCTGGCGCGGGCTTGACCCATGTTAGTCCTCAGCCGCCGTGCTGATGAAGCCATAGTCATCCAACCGGCGGATGGCGCGGACGCCAACATGACCATGGCTGAGCTGTTCGCCAACGGGCCCATCCAGATCACCTTGCTGGGCGGAACGGGCCGACGCGTCAAGATGGGTATCGAAGCCCCCGAACAACTCGCGATTCGGCGCAAAGACATCGCCTGACTGCGTTCCGATCGTCCGCTCTGCGGTCGACTTTTCCCCTCTCCGCCGGCGTGCGCAGGTTCTTGATTTTACATATCAGAACCGCATCCGACATATCGACGCTGATGCAATTGAACGCTTCGCTAACTACGTGGCGATGTGCATAATGCGCATCTCACAACGATGATCATCGAAAGGGACCGAACGGATGGAGCGTCGCTTGCACACCCGCCACCGCGCACGCACCACCGTGTATGTGGTGATGTCAGGACGAAAAAGTCGAATTTGCAAGGCTAAAAACCTGAGTGCAAACGGCGTATTCGTCGAAACGGAAAATCTCGGTTTGCGCAAGGGACAGCAGGTCCAGCTCGCCTTCGCCATCAACTTAGGGTTGGTGACTAAAATCCATCGCCGCACCGCCATCGTGGCGCATGTGACGCGCGGCGGCACCGGCCTCATGATGGAGCAGTTCGCGGGCCGATAGATTCAAGCCGGTTCAGCGTATACCGGGCGATTCCCTGTAAAATGGCCGGATGCCACCCTTCGATCCGCCGCGCTCGGATGTCATCCGCATCCGGGGCGCCCGTCAGAACAATCTCAAGAACCTGGACCTCGATCTTCCCCTCAACGAGTTGATCGTCGTGAGCGGGGTGAGCGGCTCCGGGAAATCCTCGCTGGTGTTCGACACCCTGTATGCCGAGGGCCAGCGCCGCTACGTCGAGACCTTCTCCCCTTACGCGCGTCAGTTCCTGGATCGGATGGATAAGCCGCTGGTCGACCGCATCGACGGAATCCCGCCCGCGATCGCCATCGACCAAACCAACCCGGTGCGAACCTCGCGCTCCACCGTCGGCACCATGACCGAGCTCAACGATCACTTGAAGCTGTTGTTTGCGCGCGCCGCGGTCCTGCACTGCCAGCGCTGCGGCCGGCCGGTGCGGCGCGACACGACCGCGAGCATTCAAGCGTCGCTGAGCACGCTCTCCCGCGATCGTGGCGATCCGCCGTTGCTGCTGACATTCCCGGTACCCATCCCGAAGAGTTTTACCGAGGCCGAGATCAAGGGATTGCTGGCCGGCCAGGGCTATACGCGCATCCATGAAAAGCGCGGCCACACGCTGCAAGTGATCCAGGATCGTTTTCGCTGGTCCTCGGTAGATCCGGCGCGAGCCGGCGACGCCATCGAAGCCGCCCTGAAGGTCGGCCAGGGCCGTCTCGACGTGTACCCGCGCAGTGCCGGTGCCGGTGATGGCGACCCGGCCGCGACCGCCTTCGATGCGCCCTGGCGCTTCTCCACTGGACTGCACTGCCCGGACTGCGACATCAGCTACAAGGATCCCAGCCCCAGCACTTTCAGCTTCAATTCGCCCATTGGCGCCTGCGACACCTGCCGCGGCTTCGGCCGCAGCATCGGCGTCGACTATGGCTTGGTCATTCCGGATACGACCTTGAGCCTTCGCCAGGGGGCCATCAAGCCTTGGCAGACCGAGTCCTACAAGGAATGCCAGGACGATCTCCTCAAGTTCGCCCGCAAGCGCGCCATACCCACCGACACGGCCTGGCGCGACCTGACCGACGCCGAACGCGCCTGGGTGATCGAGGGCGAAGGTGAATGGACCAAGAATGTCTGGTACGGCGTGCGCCGCTTCTTCGCTTGGCTCGAGACCAAAGCCTACAAGATGCACATCCGCGTGCTGCTCTCGCGCTACCGCTCCTACACCGAATGCGGCGCATGCCGCGGCGCGCGACTCAAGCCCGACGCCCTGCTGTGGCGGGTGGGCAATCCCGGCATCAACATCCGCGAACTGATGTTATTGCCGATCGACGACTGCCGCCGATTGTTCGCCACGCTCGAGTTACCGGCAGCGCTCGATGAAGCCGCCGATCTCTTGCTGCGGGAAATCCGCACGCGGCTCAAGTATCTGTCTGACGTGGGCCTGGGTTATTTGAACCTGGATCGGCAGTCCCGCACCTTGTCCGGCGGCGAGGTGCAGCGGATCAATCTCACCACCGCGCTGGGCACCTCGCTGGTCAACACCCTGTTCGTGCTGGACGAGCCGTCGATCGGCCTGCATCCGCGCGACGTCGACCGCATCGTCGGCGTCATGCACCGCTTGCGCGACGCCGGCAATACGCTGGTCGTGGTCGAGCACGACCCGAAGGTGATGCAGGCCGCGGATCGAATACTCGACGTTGGTCCCGGTCCCGGCGAGCACGGCGGGGAAATCGTGTTCTTCGGGCCCGCCGCAGAACTCGCCCAGGCCAGAGGATCGCTCACCGCCGACTATTTGTTTCGCCGCAAGCGAGTCGAGATCCCGCGGGTCGGGGCCGGCGGCATGGGCGCGACCGGGACAGGCGCGGCCGGCACCGCCGACCGGGCGGCGGCCGGCACCGCCGACCGGGCGGCGGCCGACGCCACGAACAACGCGGCAGCCGGTGTTTTGCGCCTCCTCGGCGCCGCCGAGCACAATCTCAAGAATATCGACGTCGAGATTCCCCTCCAGCGCTTGGTGTGCGTCACCGGGGTCAGCGGCTCGGGAAAGTCCACCCTGGTGCATGACATCCTGTTTCCGGCGCTGCTGCGCGCCAAGGGCAAACCCACGGAAAATCCCGGTCTGCACCGCGCGCTCGAAGGCGTGGAATCGATTGCCGACGTCGTCATGGTGGACCAGGGCCGTATCGGGCGCACCACCCGCTCGAATCCCGCGAGCTATGTCGGCGCCTTCGACGCGATTCGCGGTTTGTTCGCCCGATTGCCGCAGGCCCTGG
>DASYFQ010000087.1:0-4199 GCA_036498345.1 Steroidobacteraceae bacterium | reverse complement strand
CTGCAGCTCCGGCTGATGACGCAGCACGGGCCTTTCGCCGCGTGCGTCCTTCAAGAACAGGCGCGCCAGGCGCTGCGACAGCTCCATGGCCACGGCGTCGAGAGTCGCATAGCGCCCCGATCCCGTGGGACATTCCACTTTGAAGTCATTGCCGTAGTAATGATGGAATTTCTGCAATGACTCGATGATGAGGAAGTTCACGGGAAACCAAATCGGTCCGCGCCAATTAGAGTTGCCGCCGAACTGCCTGGATTCGGATTCCCCCGGCGCGTAGCGCACCGACATATCCGTGTGGTCCGCCTTGAATACGTAAGGCTCGGCCAGATGTGCCCGCGACAGCGCGCGCACGCCGTAGTCCGACAGGAACTCGGACTCATCCAGCATGCGCCGCAGCAGTTTCTTCATTCGATGGCCGCGCAGCAGCGACAGCAGCCGCCGCTCGCCGCGCCCCGGCGACTGCCAATGCGACACCAGGCCCGCGAGATCCGGCCGGTGATTCAAAAACCATTCCAGCCGCTTTCGGAACCCCGGAAGCTTTTCCAGCAGCTCCGGCTCCAGCGTCTCGACCGCAAACAGGGGAATCAATCCCACCATGGAACGAATGCGCAGCCGCACCCGATCATCGTTCGGCATATTGAGCACGTCATAAAAGAACTGATCTTCCTCGTCCCAAAGCCCCACGTCCTCGCTGACGATGCAGCTCATCGCCTCGGCGATGCTCAGGAAATGCTCGAAGAATTTGCTGGCGATGTCCTCGTACACGTGATTGTGCTGGGCGAGTTCCAGCGCGATGCGCATCAGGTTGAGCGAATACATCGCCATCCAGCTGGTGCCGTCCGATTGATTGATGAAGCCGCCGGTGGGCAGCTGTGCGCTGCGATCGAACACGCCGATGTTGTCGAGGCCGAGGAACCCGCCCTGGAAGATATTCCTTCCTGAATGGTCCTTGCGGTTCACCCACCAGGTGAAGTTCAGCATCAGCTTGTGAAACACGCGCTCGAGAAACTCGAGGTCGCCCTTGCCGTCATTCTGCTTGCGGTCGATTTGATATACGCGCCAGGCGGCCCAGGCGTGCACGGGCGGATTGACGTCGCCGAAGGCCCACTCATAGGCGGGAATTTGCCCGTTCGGGTGCATGTACCATTCGCGCGTCAACAGCACCAATTGATGCTTGGCGAATACGGGGTCGATCAGGGCGAACGGAATGCAATGGAATGCCAGATCCCAGGAGGCGTACCAGGGATACTCCCATTTGTCCGGCATCGAAATGATGTCGGCGTTGTTGAGGTTGCGCCATTCGGTATCGCGGCCGTGCAGGCGCGAATCCGGCGGCCGAATTTGGCCGGGATCTCCCTTGAGCCAGCGCGGAACCTCGAAATTATAGAATTGTTTGCTCCAAATGAGACCGGCGAACGCCTGACGCTGGATCATTCGTTCGTCGGCCGAGTCAATGTCTTGCTGCAAGGCTGCATAGTATTGATCCGCTTCGGTGCGCCGCTGAGTCATGCACTCGTCGAAATCCTCGAAGGGCGCGTCGAGTACACGCCGCGACAGCCGCAGGCGATACTCTTGCTTGCCGCCGCCGCCGAGGGTCGATTGAAACCAGACGCCGGCCTTGGTGCCGGCGAGCGCGGGATTCACCTGGTCGGTGCGGCCGCCGACGATGCGCTCGTGAAAGCCATCCTTGTAATAGCCCGCGCAGCCGATGTTCCAGAGCCGCTGCGGATTGGATTCGTTTTCGGTGAACAGCAAATCCGCATCGCCGTCGAAGTACAGGCGGCTCACGCCCAAGGCGGCGGGTGCGATGGCGATGGCGCCGTCGCCGATGGCGCGCAGCCTTGGGCGGGTCGCGCCCGGCTCCCAGGTCCAGGTGTTGCGCAGCACCAGCTGCGGAATCAGATGCAGCACCGCGGGCAGGGCGCCGCGATTCCACGCCGTGATCTTCATGAGAATATCGCCGGGTTCAGCCTGTGCGTACTCGACAAAGACATCGAAGTAGCGGTTCTCGGCGAACACGCCGGTATCCAACAGTTCGTATTCCGGAACGTCGGTGCCGCGGCGGCGGTTCTCGGCCACCAAATCCGCATAGGGAAAAGGGCGCTGCGGATATTTGTAGAGCATTTTCAGATATGAATGCGTCGGGGTGGCATCCAAATAGAAATAATGCTCCTTGACGTCCTCGCCGTGATTGCCCTCCGCGTTGGTCACGCCGAACAAGCGCTCCTTCAAGATGGGATCGCCGCCATTCCACAGCGCCAATGACAGGCACACCAGCTGATTGGCATCGGAAAAGCCGGCGATGCCATCCTCGCCCCAGCGATAGGCGCGGCTGCGGGCGTGATCGTGGGGAAAGTATTCCCAGGCCGTGCCGTCCGAGCTGTAGTCCTCGCGCACGGTTCCCCATTGCCGTTCGCTCAAGTAAGGACCCCAGTGATGCCAGCCATCGTGGCCGGGCACGTTTGCGAGCAGGCGCTCGCGCTCGGTATTCATAGATTCCTTTAATTCTTCGAGATTTTTCGCTCGAGATAGATCCAAGAGCGCAGTATCTCAGCGACGCTCCAAGCCTGCGCGAAACACCCACGCGCACTGTGAGGTGCGTCGCCATCGAATATCTCGCTCAACGTCCCCATGCAGGCGCCGTTCAAGTGCTGCGCCATGGGCTCGAGAAACGACTGCGCCAGCTGCGCATCGCCGTACACGCGGTAGTGGGCACGGACATAGGGTCCGAGCAGCCAGCCCCAGACCGTGCCCATGTGGTAAGCGGCATCGCGCCGCGCGCCATCTCCGCCATAGCGGCCGATATAGCCCGGATCTCGAGGCGCGAGGCTGCGAAGTCCATGGCTGGTCAGAAGCTCGCGGCCGCAACGCTCAACCACGGCGCGCATCTGTTCGGGCGGCAACGCGGAGTACGGCAATGACACCGCAAAAATTTGGTTCGGCCGTATCGACGCGTCGCGGGCGCTTCCCCCGCCGACGTCGATGACGTCGTACAAGCACGCGCACTCCGGGTTCCAAAAACGGGCGAAGTTCGAGCTGGCACGCGCCAGCAAGTCTTGGCAGAAGCGCTTCTCGCCGGCATTGCGCGCGAGCGCCGCGATGCGCACACCGACATCCAGAGCGTTCAACCACAGCGCGTTGATCTCCACCGGCTTGCCGTTGCGCGGGGTGAACACCTGATCGCCGTGCTTGGCATCCATCCACGTGAGCTGCGATCCCGGTTCGCCCGCATGCAACAGACCGTCGGCGGGATCCACCTGAATCCCATAGCGAGTTCCCTCGGCATGCGTATGGATGACGCTCATGAGTATGGGAAACAATTCGCACGCGAAATCAGGGTCGAGCTTTGCCTGCAAGTAATCATCGAGTGCCTCGAACATCCAGAGCGTGGCGTCCGCCGTGTTGTACTGGGGCGCCTCGCCGCCGTCGGGAAATGTATTGGGCAGCATCCCGTGATCGACGTAGCCGGCGTAGGTTTTCAAAATGCCGGATGCGAGGTCGTAGCGCTTCAGCGCGGTCGCGAGACCCGGCAATGAAATCATGGTGTCGCGACCCCAGTCGGTGAACCAAGGGTAGCCCGCGATGATGCTGGACGCCCCCGGGCTCATCGCGGCGGCGGTAGCGCCAGCCTTGCCGCGGTGTACGATGAATTGGTCGGATGCCTGGGCCAGTGTGCGAATCCATACCGGGGCACTCCTCGGCAAGGGCGCGGTCAACGCTTTCGAGGCGGCCTTCAAGGCCGCGAGCACCGCGTCGCCCGGCGCGGGCGCCGCCGATTCGGCCGTGGCCACCAAGTACACGGCCTCATGCGGGCTCAAGTCCGCGGCGAAGGTTCCGGGCGTCAATAAATCCTCCAACGCATCGAGACCTCGTTCCGCTTCCATTCGATGCCAGAAATTCCAGTACCAAGCCGGCCCCGCGCTGAACCGCCCGTCGCTGATCGACAACCGGTAGGGCCGGGCACCGGCGAAGGCTTGCACCCGGCACTGCCCGTCGTCCGCCTCGAGTTGGAAGGCGCTCGCGCCACGCGTGTGGCTGTGGAAGTCGCGATACGTGATCAAGGGCTTGAGCGTTACGCGCAGGGGCGCCGTCGCGCGCAGCAGTTCGAGCCGCAGATAGCTGGTATTGGCGCCGGGTGCCATGAAAATCCGCAGCTCCAACAGCGCATCCGCGACCGCGTAGCGCCACACCGGAATGCCGTC
>DASYFQ010000086.1:0-1775 GCA_036498345.1 Steroidobacteraceae bacterium | reverse complement strand
GCCGCTGCGGTTGAATGTGCCCGGAGCGGATCTTCGCATCCCGCCAATCTCCCTCTCAAGCAGCATCGCTCGAGTTTTCACCGATGTTCAGCGCCCCGCATCGACGAGGCGATCGAATAAGTTGGCTACTTCCGGTAACGGCGCATCGTTGACGATGTGCTCGCCACCTTGAAGGTCCGCTATGGGGTCAGCTCTTCAGCGGCAACCTACCTCGGCGAGCGTCCGGAATCGGCGCGTGTCGCCCATTGCGGCGGATCCCGGCGAGGGTCTCCTTACTGAAACCCACACCGGGCGCTCGGCCTTGATTGTAGGAACCGGTCTTCATGCCCCTAGCGGTCATTTGCCCGACGTCCAGCGAGTATGCCGCCCGCACCGCTGCTGACGCGGGCGGTGGCGATCGGCGATTGCCACGGGCAGGAACTGAATCGCAGAAATCTTCACGATCTGGCACTCTCGCCCGCCCAAGTCGAGCCCCGGCCGCGCGGACTCGCGGTTGCGCGCCGGCAAACGAAGGGGCTCGAGAATGGCATACCTGATTGGAAGAGCGTTTCACTGGTTCGGCGGGCGCGTAAATACCCGCGCGCGCCGCACGCCGGTCTACCTCGACGATCACACGCTTCGCGATATCGGCCTCACACGAATGGAATATCACTTCCTGCACATGTCGACCCGGCAAGCGCGCACGATGCGGGCGGCGCCGATCAAGCCGATTTTGTTGGCTGTTGGTGCTCGCTCGATATTGGGCACTTCTTAAATTTATTTAATGGGTGCGGGGTAAGATCCGACTCGAATCTTTATTCAGCGCCAAGGCAATCTCTTTTGGGTGAATAAGCAGGAGGCGCCGATGAAAGCGAAGCGCCCGATCGCGCGCCGGAGGTGAGGACCGAAGCTTGCCATTACGGATCGCGCTTGATCTAATTTGGAATAACTAATTAAGTGCACCGCACGCCAACGATTCGGACACCCAGCCGCTGAGCAACCCCGAATTACGAACGGGACCCCTCCGGAAGCTTTGTGTGAGAAAAGACCATGATGGATATCGGCGCCGTTCACTTGGCGCAGCAAGATGGTGGCGCGCCGACTGCCCTGGCGGCCGGCAGTGCGCCCGGCGAGAGTGGCGTTTCCTTGCTCGGTCTGCTGCGCTTCGACTGCGGCATGCATGTGGTCGCTACGCCACGCTGCCACTGCATCTGCTTCCAGATGTCTCCAGGGCGCGTCGAAAAGCGTATGGCCGGTCGTGTCGACTGCGTCGAGCGCCCAGTCGGGTCGCTTACGATCGATCCGGCTGGATTCGATTTTGGCGCCGATGCCGACGAACGTATGGACATTCTTGTCGTCGCGGTCGATCCGGGTCGGCTGGCGCTGGCAGCCGCGGAGGGCGCGTTGCCCGAGGCGCAGCTAATCGAGCGCCTCGGCGGTGATGACCCTGCGCTTCTCGCGCTCGCCCGCACCTTGGCTTTCGAGAGCGTGCACAATTATCCAAACGGAGCCCTCTCCTGGAACGAGGCGGCAAGCAGCTTCGTCAATGGATTGGTGGCGGGCCACACCATGGCGATGCCGGCCCGGCCGCGCGGCACGCTGGGCAAAGACCAGCTCCGGCGGCTCAGGGATTACGTCGTCGCTCATCTTGATGAGCCGATCGGCGTCGAGGCGCTCGCGGATCTCGCGGGGCGCAGCCCATTCCATTTCACGCGGGTGTTTACCCGATCTGTCGGTGTGACACCGCATCGCTACGTCGTGCACCTCAGATTGCAGCGTGCGCTCGAGCTTGTTCG
>DASYFQ010000085.1:0-12999 GCA_036498345.1 Steroidobacteraceae bacterium | reverse complement strand
GGCAAATCCGCGGCGAATTGGACATCGCGCCGAGCCGCAAGCTCGAAGTTCTGCTGCAAAATGCCTCGTCGAAGGACACCGAGTATCTCGACCGCAACTTGCCGTATTTGATGCGTCTCGCCGGAGTCGACTTGCCGCGCGTCCTGGGGCCGGCTCAAGCAGCGCCGATTTCCGCCGTGGCGTTCGTGGGCTCCTTGGAAATACTGGTGCCCATGGCCGGCCTGATCGACCCTGCCGCCGAACTTGCGCGTCTGTCGAAACAGCAGCAGAAGGCCGACGTAGATCTCAAGAAAATGGAGAGCAAGTTGAGCAATGCGGAATTTGCCAAGAATGCGCCGGCGGAGGTCGTAGCCAAGGACCGGCAAAGGCTTGCCGAACTGCGAACGGAGATCGGACAATTGGCGGCCCAGATCGCAAGGGTGACCGCGCTCAAGGACCAATGAACGCGGCTGGGCCCGAGATCGACTTGGTACTTGCCCAAATCAATCGGGTGATTTTGGGCAAGGACGCGCAAATCCGCCTGTGCCTCGCGTGCCTGCTGGCGCGCGGGCACCTATTGATCGAAGACATCCCGGGCGTGGGCAAAACCACTCTCGCGCACGCCATCGCAAAGAGCCTGGGCCTGTCGTTTCAGCGTGTGCAGTTCACCAGCGATCTGCTGCCCGCCGACGTGCTCGGCGTGTCCATCTATGACCGCGAAACCGGCGGCTTCAGATTTCAGCGCGGACCGATTTTTGCCCAGCTGGTGCTGGCCGATGAGATCAATCGCGCCTCGCCCAAAGCCCAGAGCGCGCTGCTCGAAGCCATGGAAGAGCACCAGGTCACTCTCGACGGCCAGTCGATGGCGCTGCCTGAACCGTTCTTCGTCATCGCCACGCAGAATCCGCAGGACCAAGCCGGCACCTTTCCCCTGCCCGAGTCGCAATTGGACCGATTTTTGATGCGCGTGCATTTGGGCTATCCCGCGGCGGCCGCGGAGCGCGAGCTGTTGAGCGGCGTGGACCGGCGCGACCTGGTCAATGCGCTATCCGCGGTCGCGACCGTGGACAGCCTGC
The DNA here is from genome assembly GCA_036498345.1 of Steroidobacteraceae bacterium. Taxonomy (GTDB): domain Bacteria; phylum Pseudomonadota; class Gammaproteobacteria; order Steroidobacterales; family Steroidobacteraceae; genus Bog-1198. The sequence continues at coordinate 11,944 of DASYFQ010000085.1, read as the reverse complement.
GGCGGCTGCAACAGCGCGTTCTCGGCATTCACGCGGCACCGGCGCTTCTGGACTACGTCCAGGCGCTCGTGGCACACACTCGCCACTCGCCGGGACTGAACGCCGGTCTATCGCCGCGAGCCGCCATCGGTCTGCTGCGTGCTGCGCGCGCCTGGGCATTGATCGCCGGCCGCGACGCCGTGATACCGGAGCATGTGCAGGCGGTGTTTGCCGCCGTGGTCGAACATCGCGTGCGGCAGCGGGACAACGCCCCGGCCGCGGCGACTCGGCTGCTCGAGGCCGTTCCCATACCCTGAGCGAGGCGACCTTGGGCACACTGCGTGAGGCAGCCGTCGAGAAGATACGCGCCTGGGCCGCGCGTCGGCACGGCCGCGATTCCCTGCCGATCACGATCAATCGGCGCCGCGTCTACATCCTGCCGACCCGCTTTGGGATCATGCTGGCGTTGATGCTCGCCGCGATGCTGGTCGCCGGCCTCAACTACAACAGCAACTTGGGGCTGGCCTTCGCATTTCTGATGACCAGCATCGCACTCGTCACCATGCATCACTGCAATCGCAATCTACTCGGTCTCAAGGTCGATGTGACCACGGAGGCGGATGCGTTCGCGGGCCGCGAGGCGAGTTTCGAGTTCGTGCTGCGCAACGATTCGACCATCGATCGCCGCGACGTCGAGGTCCGCTGCAAGACGGCCGCGGGAATGCGCAGCGTTTTGGCGCAATCGAGCGAATCGGTCCGCGTCGCCGTCCCCGTGCCGCAGCGCGGAGTCCTGCGCCTCGACCAATTCGAGCTGCGCACGCGTTATCCCTTCGGCTGGTTTCATGCCTGGACCTATGTACAAGCCTCGCTGACTGCCTACGTCGCCCCCGCGCCGCAAGGCGATCGAACGCTGCCGGCCGCGGGCGGATTGGGGTCTGCCTCCCGATCGGAATCGCGCGGCGATGAGGACTTCGCCGGCTTGCGCGCCTACGCGCCCGGCGTGCCGCTGAAACACATGGCATGGAAGGTACTGGCGCGCGGCGGCGAAGCCGCGGTGCGGAGCTACACGAGTTTGGCCGCCCAGCCCGAGTGGCTGGACTGGTCGGCCCTCGACGGTCAGGACACCGAGACCCGCCTGTCGCAGCTCTGCCTCTGGGTGCTGGAGAGCGAAGCCGCCCAGCGGGTCTTCGGGCTCCGGATTCCCGGCAAGGAGATTCTCCCGGGGCGCGGCGCCGCGCACCGGTTCGCGTGCCTGCGGGCTCTTGCCGTCCATGGGATTGCGGAGCCGCGGTGAGTCCTAAGGCCCTATCGTACGAACAGCTCGCGGGTATTTCCGCGTGCCTCGTACTCGCCTTGGCCGCACACTTGAAGTCCCTGCCCGTATGGGTGCTGGTCACCGTGGCGGTCTCGGCCGGGATACGGCTGCTGCTCGCGCGTCGCGGCCGCGCCGCCCCCTCGCGCGCCGTCCGGCTGGTGATTGCCGTGCTCGCCGTCGCGCTGCTGTTCCTGCAATTCCGCACCTTCAACGGCTTAGCCGCCGGTACGGCGCTGCTGGCCTTGATGGCGGGATTGAAACTGCTCGAGACCAATGCGCAGCGCGATATCTACATCATCACGTTGATCATCTACTTCGTGAGCGTGTCGGCGCTGCTCGAGGGCGATTCCTTCTGGCTGCTCGCCTACCTCATCGGCGTCTGCTGGCTGACGACGGCCACCTTGCTGCGACTCACCGGCACCCTGCCCGCCCCGGATTGGCGGCGGAGCCTGCGCTATGCCGGGCGAATACTGGGTCAAGCCCTGCCTCTCGCCCTGGTGTTCTGGCTGTTCTTTCCGCGGTTCGCCGGACCGCTGTGGCACATGCCCGAGGATGGCAGCGCCGAATCGGGACTCGGCGACACCATGAGTCCCGGCGACATCAATGAACTCGCGTTATCGGACGACATCGCCTTTCGCGTGCGCTTCGCGACGACCCCGCCGCCGCCGCAGGAGCGCTACTGGCGCGGACCCGTGATGCACGATTTCGACGGACACACGTGGAAGATCAGGAATTCCGGCCTGAATGCCGCGCCCGCGCTGCAATTCCAAGGCCCGGCCTACCGGTATACGTTGAGTCTGGAGCCGCACCGGCACAATTGGATATTCGCGCTCGATTGGCCTTCGCATTGGGATCTGCCGCGCGGCGCACTCACGGGCGATTACACCTTGGTGCAGCCCGACCCGGTGTCGCGACCGATCGACGTCACGGCGACCTCCTACACGCGAATGCAATCGTCGGCGCCGTTGAGCGCTCTGTTGCGCCAATGGGATCTCAGACTCCCGCCAAATCGCAATCCACGCACGGTGCGACTGGCGCAAACTCTGCGCGGCGAACACCCGGAGGAAATGGATTACGTGCGCGCGGTTCTCGACCTGTTCGCGCGTCAGGAGTTCTACTACACGCTGACGCCGCCCAAGCTCGCCGACGATTCCGTGGACGAATTCTTATTCAATACGAAACGCGGTTTCTGCGGACACTATGCCTCGGCGTTCGCGACCTTGATGCGCGCCGCAGGCATACCGGCGCGGGTCGTGACCGGCTATCAGGGCGGGACGTTCAATCGGTTCGCCGACTATTGGATTCTGCGGCAAAGCGATGCGCATGCCTGGACCGAGGTCTGGATCGAGGGTCGCGGGTGGCTGCGCGTCGATCCCACGTCGGTGATCGCGCCCGGCCGCGTGGAGCACGATCTGCGGGACGCCGTGGGTGCCGACGAGGCGCTCGGCAGCCGCTGGCAACGCCGCACTTCATGGCTCGCCGATACGCGGCTGCGTCTCGATGCCTTGCGCCAGCTCTGGCGCGAACGCATTCTGTTGTTCGATCAAGATTCGCAACAGAAATTGCTCGAGTGGCTGAATATCCCCGAGCCGGACGGCCAGAAGCTCGTGATGGTGCTGACGGCCGCCCTGACGCTGGTGCTCGCCTGGCTCACGTGGGCCGTGCGCCGCGAAATCGATCCCGTCCGGAAAGAACCGCTGATTCGCGCTTATTCCCGGCTCTGCGCCAAGTTGGCCGCCGCGGGCATGCCGCGGCTGGCGCATGAGGGCGCGGAAGATTACGCAGCCCGCGTCGCACGGCGCCGCCCGGACCTTGGCCCCACCGTCATCGCACTCTGCCGGCATTACTCCATCCTGCGTTACGCGGCCGCTCCCGCGCGCATCACGGTCGGTCAATTCGACGCCGCCGTGCGCGCCTTCCATCCGGCACGTAATTCTGTGAAATGAATCGCCCCGGGAGCCCGCCGCCACCGCCATCCGGGGAGCCGGGCGCTTCGACGTTTCCGCGGAAACGTGCGCGTGCGTGCCCTTGACGTTTACGCGGCAAGATTCTCGCGGGTCTTCAGGAACTCGATCTCCGGCCACCGCTCCTCGGTCAATCCGAGATTGACCCGCGTGGGGGCGAGGTAGACCAGTTCGCCGGCATGATCTATGGCGAGATTGTCATAGGCCTTTTCGCGGAATTCCCTGAGCCGCTTCTCGTCGCTCAAGCTCACCCATCGCGCCGTGGCCACGTTGATCGGCTCGAACACGCACTGCACGCTGTATTCGTCCTGCAAGCGAAAGGCGACGACCTCGAACTGCAGCTGGCCGATAGCGCCGAGAATCAAGTCATTGTTGCGCAGCGGCTTGAAGAGCTGCGTCGCGCCCTCCTCGCAGAGTTGCGACAGCCCTTTTTGCAAGGCCTTCATGCGCAGAGGGTCCTTCAGCACCGCGCGGCGAAACATTTCCGGCGCGAAATTCGGGACCCCGGTGAAGGTGAGATCCTCACCCTCGGTGAAGGTATCGCCGATATTGATGGTCCCGTGGTTGTGCAACCCGATGATGTCGCCGGCGTAGGCCTCCTCCGCTTGGCTGCGGTCGGCGGCCAGGAACGTCAGGGCGTCGGCGACGCGAATGTCCTTGTCGAGGCGCACGTGATGCATGCGCATGCCGCGCGCATAACGTCCGGAACACAGGCGCATGAAGGCGATGCGGTCGCGATGCCCGGGATCCATATTGGCTTGGATCTTGAAGACGAAGCCCGTGAGCTTCGGCTCGTCGGCCTCGACCTGGCGCTGCAGGGTCGGGCGCGGCAGCGGACCCGGGGAATGCCTCACGAAGGCCGACAGCAATTCTCTCACGCCGAAGTTATTGACGGCCGAGCCGAAGAACACCGGCGTCTGTTTCGCGGCACGATAGCGCTCCAAGTCGAATCGGGGACTGGCGCCGCGCACCAGCTCCACCTCATCCAGGAATTCCCGGTATCGTGGCCCAAGGAATTCTCGTGCCTCGGCGCTGCCCAGACCCACGATGGTTTCGTGAGTCCCCACCCGGCCCTTCTCCACCGGCACGTACACGTAAATCGTATCCTCGAGCAGATGATAGACGCCGAGCAGATCGCGCCCCATGCCGATCGGCCAGGTGATCGGCGCACATTGAATTTTCAATACGCTCTCGATTTCATCGAGCAGCTCGATCGGCGCCCGGCCGTCCCGGTCCAGCTTGTTGACGAAGGTCATGATGGGCGTGTCGCGCAGCCGGCACACATCCATGAGCTTGATGGTGCGCTCTTCGACACCCTTGGCGCAGTCGATGACCATCAAGGCTGAATCGACCGCCGTCAGCGTGCGGTAGGTATCTTCGGAGAAGTCCTCGTGGCCCGGAGTGTCGAGAAGATTGACGATGCAATCGTCGAAGGGAAACTGCATCACCGAGGAAGTCACGGAAATGCCGCGCTGTTGTTCCAGGCGCATCCAGTCGGAGGTCGCGTGGCGGGTCGCTTTACGGCCCTTCACTGTCCCCGCCATCTGAATGGCGCCGCCGAACAGCAGCAGCTTCTCGGTTAGGGTGGTCTTGCCCGCATCGGGGTGGGAAATAATAGCAAATGTGCGTCTTTTGCTTATTTCTCTTGTAGTTACGTCGTCCAATTCAACTATCCTATCTCAAACTTGTACATGTTTGGAAAACCTCACAGAGCCCGCTCTGTTGCTGCAGATCGGATACCGCACAGCCTAGGGCACGGCATCGGCTGCACCCACCGCACGTACGTACTTTGGGGGCGTTCCGACAGAAAACCACCTGCCAATTGTCAGAATGCGATGGGGTTTCATCGCGTCAAAGGGCTTACAACTTCCTCGACAAACGTACCCAAGTCCAGGCGGCCGTCGCGCAGAGGTTGCGCGCAATCGACACGACTTTATAGTCGGGCAGCACTCACACATGCGGTCTAACGGCGCGACGCCTAGGTTCCCGAAGCCCGGCCCTTGAGCGCTATTATTACATTGATTCCCGAAACCTGCCGTCCTGAAGCCCCGGTTCCCGCGCGCGTTCACCAAGTACTACGCGCCGATGCCGGAGGTGCTCGCCGCGTATGCGGCAATGACAAATTCTCTGCACCAGGTGGATCTCGACTTCTTACCTTGTGGCGCGGTTCATACATACGCAATAAACACCCGTTACGGTGTAGCCCCTAATGGATGGCCGTCCCGGACATCGCCAGGGAAACAAGAATGAACCGAAGCATTCAACTCATCGCCGCCGCGGCGATTGCCGCACCGTTCGCCTTTTTTGCCGGGCTCACCCGTGCCGATACCGGAGATGCGAACCCCCGCGACGACAAAAGGGTTTTGAACCCGATCACCGTCACCGCTGAGCGGCTCACCGCCCCCTCCGAAGTACCGATCGAAACTCAGTACTCGCAAAGCACGATCACGGCCGAGCAGATCGATAATCTGTCCCTGGGGCCCACCACCACCGTCCAGACCCTGCTGAATCTGCAGCCGTCGATCCTCGCTTACACGGACGGCCCGTTGGGGACCCGCCAGAACATCAACTTCCGCGCCTTCGCCTCCGGCGAATTCGCCGAAACCTATGACGGCATCGCTTTGAACGACGTGTTCAACGCCGCCGTGACCAATCAGGCGTCGAACATCAACAACGTGCTGCTGACCCCCTCCAATATCGACAGCGTGCAGATCTATCGCGGCATCAACAACCCGGCGGTCAATTCCTACAACTCCCTCGGCGGCACCATCGATTACCTCCCGCGCCAGCCGACGGGTCAGTTCGGCGTCGAAGTGGAAGGCAGCTACGGCAGCTTTGCGACCAGCAAGGTCCGCGCCGTGGTCAATTTCGCCGATTTCGGCGGCTTCAAGCAGGTCCTCTCCTACGAGCGAGGAACGAGCAACGGCTGGGCAGCGAGCACCAAGGATCGCAACAATAACTTCTTTTACAGCGCGAACTTCTCGACCGACCGCGGCGATCGCCTGGCCGCGTACGTCGTCTACAACACCAATAGCGGCTATACCCCCTTCAACATGCCGGTGCCGCTGCTGCAGGCCAACGGCAATTACTATCAATGGCCTTACTCGTGGACCTACGAAGACAACAACGATTCGAACTGGCTGGCCATCCTCGACTATGATCTGCCGTTGTCCGGCGGAATCGAATTCCGCAACAAGGTGTTCGGCGGCGTGAATGATTACCGCCGCACGTCGTACTCCAATCCGCTCTTTCAGCAGAGCGCAACGCAGCCCTACAATCTCGAGAACACTCCCTCCGGATTCCCGTTCTGGCTTTCCTATCCGAACGGCCCCACCTACGACCCGGCCGCCGTGTTCGGAGCGGTCGATGCGGGAACCCAGTATCACTTCTACGGCTACAAGGCCTGGGGAATCGGCGACTCGCCGACCCTGACCCTGGCGCTGCCGTACAACACCGTCACGTTCGGCGGCAATTACACCTATGGTTCGTTGCACTCCCGGGAATACTGGTATGGCTCGTACGACATGCCGAACACCATCGGCTACAACGATGCGTGGGACGAAAGCGATCAGCGCACGCTCATTTCAGTATTCGCGCAGGACGAGATCGCTCTGTTCGGCGGCAATTTGCACGTGACGCCCGGCGTCAAGTACGTGCACGCCAAGACCAGCGACCACGACTCCGTCGGTATCTACTACCCGCTCGCCGGCACGGTCGGGGACACCGAGCATTTCATCTCGCCGACATTCGGGCTCAATTACAAGATCTCCCCGGTTCTTGCCATTTACGGCGCGTTTGGCCGCAACATCAAATTTCCCGACATCACGGCGTACTACGGCGGCTTCCAGACGGCCGCCGACGGCACGTACTCTGTCGTTCCCGTCACCGTCAAGCCGGAGTTCGTGAACGACTACGAATTGGGCTTGCGGTATCGTCAGGATAATTATTCCGTGACGCTCAATGGCTACCGTGAAAACTTCACCAATACTTTCATCAATTCTGTCAGTTCAACAACCGGCTTGACGAGCGTATCGAACGGCGGCTCCTCCCGCTACGAGGGCGTGGAATTGCAAGTCACCGCCAATCTGGCGAAGACGGCCTACGGCGATTTCGACGGGTTGCTCAATTATTCACACAACAAGGCGGTGTTCAATGCCAAGTTCACCACCTACACCGGAGCGAGCGTGCTCGCCGGGCAACCGCTGGCGGGCGTGCCTCGCGACTTGGCCAGTGCGGCGCTCAACTGGCATCTGGCCGGTTGGCGCGCCGCCATTGCCGTGCGCTACGTCGGATTGCAGTACATCGATCAGTTCAACGCGGGCACCCCTACGGCATCCACCATCGGGGCGCACACCATCGCGGATCTGGGGCTCTCCAAGACCTTCGAACTGGACAATGCCTTCGGAGGCCTGCGATCGGTGCGGTTGGCCCTGAACGTGGACAACCTCTTCGACAAGTACTATTTCAATGAAGCATACACCGACACCGATTTCAACATGAACAGCTTCGTGCGTGCCGTGCCGGGGGCGCCGCGGGCCATCATCGGGACGGTGGATATGCGCTTCTGAGGCAGGGCAGGCGCAGCGCCTGATGACGGCGAACGGCAGCGTTACTTCACCTCCGGCACCAGCACTCGCCGCAGCACCGCGGCATCCTCGCGGCCCACGGTTGCCTGATAGTACCCGCGCCGCACTCCCACATGCACGAACCCCATCGAGTGATAGAGGCGAGTTGCGGCGGTATTGGACGGCCTGACTTCGAGAAACGCTTCGTACATGCCGGAAGTACGCGCTCTCTCCAGGAGATACAAGAGCAGCTTGCGGGCAAAGCCACGGCCGCGATATTCATCGCGGATGCACACGTTCAAGATGTGCGCCTCGCCTGCGCCGATGGACATGATGCCGTAGCCGGCCATGTCGCCGCCGACATCGACCACCCGGCATACATACCCGACCCGCAGACAATCGCGGAAAATGCCTTCGCTCCAGGGGAACTGGTAGGCGGCGCGTTCGATGGCAACGATCACGGGCACATCGAGCTCGTGCATGGGCCGGATCTCGACCGGGGCGAAATCGACATCTTCTCGTTTGACGCTAGACACGAGCGCATACCTCGCGGGCGAATTTCAAATCTTCCCACGCCTTGCGCTTGTCGGTCGGCGTGCGGAGCAGATAGGCCGGGTGATAAGTCACGACCAACGGTACTTGGGAGAGTCCGAAGCGGTGCACCTGCTGGCGCAGACGCCCCAAGGTTACATCAGTACGCAGTAAGTTCTGAGACGCGATTCGTCCGACGGCCAACATGATCTTGGGTTTCAGCAGCGCGATTTGCTGCTCGAGGTACGGCAGGCATTCGGCCGCTTCGCCGGCGCTGGGATCGCGATTGCCCGGCGGCCGGCATTTCAAGACATTGGCGATGTATACCTGTTCGCGTGCCAAACCGATCGCGCGCAGCATGGAATTCAAGAGCTGACCGGCTCGGCCCACAAAAGGCTCACCCTGGCGGTCCTCCTCGGCACCCGGCGCTTCGCCGACGATGAGCCAATCCGCGGTTTGGTTGCCCACGCCGAACACGGTTTGCGTCCGCGTGGTGCACAGCGTGCAGCGCGTACACGCGGCCACCCGTGCCCGAAGCTCCGGCCAATCGACACCGGCCTCGCGAGCCGGGGAGGAGTCGCGGGGCGTGCCAGCGTCGCGGGGCGCGCCGGCGTCGCGCGGCGCAAGCGCCTCGCGTGGTGGGCGCGCTTCACGCGGTGCGGGTGCTTCGCGGGGTGCAAGCATTTCGCGCGGCGTGGGCATATCGCGCGGTGCAAGCGCGTCAGGCGGCGCCTCGTGTGATACGGCCGACTTCCCGCGCGCGGCCGACTTCCCGCGCACGACCCAAGTTTCCAGCCCCAGGGCGGCGAGATATTCGCGGCGCAGTGCGCTACTCATGGGTATGTACCGCCGGGCGACTTCGCCGCCGCAGCTTGCGATAGGCCCAAAGAGTGGGCGCAGATAGGCCATACAGCCCGAAAATCACCAGCAAACTGATCGGTAAATGCAGGAAAATAAAGATGAAGGCAAGCGGCACCAGCACGATGTACGTGAAACGCACGCGTGCGCCGGGATTCACCTGTTTGAAACTGTTGAAGGCGAAGCGGCTGATCATGAGCGCACCCGCAGAGGCGGTGACGAGAAACGCCAGTATCAATCCGGGCAGCCCGATGTTGGTTTGATCGCTGGCTAGCCACACCAATGCCGCGACGATGGCGGCCGCCGACGGGCTGGGCAGACCCTCGAAGTAATGCTTGTCCTGGGTCGCCGACCTTGAATTGAAGCGGGCCAGACGCAAGGCCGCCGCTGCCGCATAGAAAAAACACACCAGCCACCCCAACCTGCGCCACAGCGGGCCGTACTCGGCAATGCGTGCGACCCCCCACTGGTAGGTAACGATGGCCGGGGCGACGCCGAACGACACCATATCCGACAGGCTGTCGTATTCCTTGCCGAAGAGGCTTTCGGTGTGGGTCCAGCGCGCCACGCGACCGTCCAGTCCATCGAAGATCATGGCGATGAACACCGCGGCGCCCGCGCGCTCGAACTTCAAGTCGATGGCCGCCACGATCGCGTAAAAGCCGGCGAACATGGCTCCCGTGGTGAGCAGGTTCGGCAGCCAGTACACTCCCCGCGGCCGCGCAGTTGGGTCATCGTTGTCGCTCATGAGCCTCCATAATAGCAGGGGGGCTGATGTAAGCTATGCGGCTATGCGCTTATCTCAAAACCCGATTTCGACCCTCAAAGAGGTGCCCGCCGACGCGGAGGTGGTCAGCCACCGGCTCATGCTGCGGACGGGCATGATCCGCCGCCTCGCCGCAGGCCTGTACGTTTGGCTGCCCCTGGGCCTGCGCACCCTGCGCAAAGTGGAACGCATCGTGCGCGAGGAAATGGACCGCGCGGGGGCCCTGGAACTCAGCATGCCGACCATCCAGCCCGCGGAACTGTGGAAGGAATCGGGCCGCTGGACCAAGTACGGGCCGGAATTGCTGCGCTTCAAGGACCGGCATGACCGTGAATTCGTCTATGGACCTACCCACGAAGAAGTGATCACCGACATCGCGCGCCGCGAATTGCGTAGTTACAAGCAATTGCCGGTCAATTTCTATCAAATTCAATCCAAGTTCCGCGACGAGATTCGGCCGCGCTTTGGGGTCATGCGCGCCCGCGAATTCCTGATGAAGGATGCGTACTCCTTTCACGCGGACGAAGCCAGCCTCGCGCAGGGCTATCGCCTCATGTACGAGGCCTACTCGCGAATTTTCACGCGCATCGGCCTGAAATTTCGCGCCGTACAGGCGGACGCCGGCAGCATCGGCGGCAATGCATCCCAGGAATTTCATGTTCTCGCGGACTCCGGCGAGGACGCCATCGCCTTCTCCAACGCCGATGATTACGCCGCCAATCTGGAGATAGCCGCCACCGTCGCGCCCACCGCGCCGCGCCCGGCCCCCGCGGAAGCGCTGGCCAAAATACCCACCCCAAACGCGCGCACCATCGCTGAGCTCACCGCGCAGATGGAGGTGGATGCCGCACGCTGCGTCAAGACCCTGCTGGTCGATGGTAGCGACGGCGACGTGGTGGCCTTGGTGATCCGCGGCGACCATGAACTGAACGCCGTGAAGGCGCAGAAATTACCGGGCGTGGCCAAGCCGCTGCGGATGGCGAGCGCCGACCGGGTACGCAAGGCCACCGGCGTAGAGCCCGGCTTCATCGGGCCCATCGGTTTTGCCGGCAAGGTCTATGTCGACTATGCCGCGGCCCACTTGGCGGATTTCGTCTGCGGCGCCAACGAGAAGGACATGCACTTCCGCGGCGTGAATTGGGGGCGGGACCTCGGCGAGCCGCAAACCGCCGACATCCGCAATGCGCAACGCGGCGACCCCAGCCCGAGCGGCGGAGGCACCTTGGAGATCGCACGCGGCATCGAAGTCGGCCACATTTTCCAGCTCGGACAACTGTACAGCGAAGCCATGAATGCCAGCGTCCTGGACGAGCAGGGTAAGGCGCTCACGATGTTCATGGGCTGTTACGGAATCGGTGTAACGCGGATCGTCGCCGCGGCCATCGAACAGAATCACGATGCCAACGGCATTCTCTGGCCGGAAGCGATCGCGCCGTTCCAAGTGGTCCTGGTCCCCATCAACTATCAGAAGTCGACGCTCGTCCAAGAGACCGCCGATGCGATGTACGAGCAATTCAAAGCCGCCGGCATCGACGTATTGCTCGACGATCGCGACGCTCGTCCGGGCGTCAAATTCGCCGATTCCGAGCTCATCGGAATTCCTCACCGGATCGTCATCGGGGAACGGGGCCTCGCCGCGGGGAACCTCGAATATCGTCATCGCACCGAGACCGAATCGACGGAAATTTCCGCGGCAGATCCGGTAGGCTATATACGACATAAGTTAAATGGCTGAGGAATGACCGATGCGGCGGCCGCTGCGCGCGATTTTCGCCTGCGCTTTCGTGGCTCTGGCGTGGTGCTCTGTCCTGCCGGGAACCGCCCGTGCGGACCAGCAGCGCGATCCGGAACTGAAGGGCCTGCTGCAAAAGATCATCGGCAGTTCCGATTGCTTCGCCGATAAATTCGACTCCGAGGTTTGGTATAAAACCATGGAGCCGCGGCTCGCCCGCCTCGTTCCCACACA
>DASYFQ010000084.1:0-7032 GCA_036498345.1 Steroidobacteraceae bacterium | reverse complement strand
AGAGCCTCGCGCGGCGCGAACGCCACGGCATGCACCAGGATATCGAATGCGTCCCAGCGGGATTTGAGCTGCGCAAATCCCGTCGCGATCTCCTCGTCCGAACCGACATCCATCACAAAGGTGATGTTCGAACCCAATTGCTTGGCGAGCGGGACCACGCGGTCCGTCATGCGTTCGATATGCGCAAACGCGAGCTCGGCGCCTTCGCGGTGCATGGCCTGCGCGATGCCCCAGGCAATGGAGCGGTCCGTGGCGAGGCCTACGATCAGCGCGCGTTTACCGCTCAAAAAACCCATAGATGCTTATCCTTGTTGGCGGTTCGAGTCGACGTACATCACCAGGTGTTGGCCGGCTCGGATTTGATGATGCCGGTTCAGCCCGTTCCAGCTCTTGAGCTGCGGAACCGAGACCTGAAACTGCCGCGATATGCTGTAGACGGTGTCGCCGCTGCGCACAGTGTAGAGCACGCGGCGGCCGGACCTCACTCCCTCGTCGCGATAACGCCGCGCGCTCGCCTTGATGAGCAGTCGTTGACCCGTCACCAGCGTGTCGGCGGCGCCCATGTTGTTCAGCCGCGCGAGCGTGCTCACCGGCATGCCGTGGCGGCGCGCGATGCTGCTCAACGTCTCGCCGGCACGAACGCGATAGACGATTTGATGCTGTTTGCGTCCGAGATCGGACTGCGGGCGGTCGACCCGCGACGCGGCGAGCAACACCTTGTCCGGCACTTGTCCGCTGATCTCGGGAATCTTCAGCGATTCTCCGGCGCTCACCTTGCCGCCCTTCAGATCGTTGATCTTGACGATGACGGCGGCCGACGTGCCGTATTGCTTGGCGATCGATGCCAGCGTTTCGCGGCGGGCCACCTCGTGTATGGCGAAGCGCACACGCTCGTCGGGCGAGAGCGTCTTGAGCGCCGTCTCGAAGCTATCGGCGTTGTCGATGGGCACCAACATGCGGTGCGGACCGTCGGGGTCGGTTGCCCACCGGTTGTAGCCCGGATTCAACGCGACCAGCTCATCGTAGCTGGTGCCCGCCAGTTTGGCGGCAATCTTCAGGTCGATCTGCGAATTCGTCTCGATCACCGCGAAGTAGGGCTCATTCGGAATGGCCGCGAATTCCAGACCGTAGCGTTCGGGCTCGGCCATGAGCCGCTTCATCGCCAGCAGCTTCGGCACATACGCGCGGGTTTCGGCGGGCAGCGTCAGATGCCAAAAATCGGTGGGCTTGCCGTGGCCGCGGTTGTAATCCAATTCTCGCTGCACGGTATTTTCGCCGACGTTGTACGCCGCGATCGCCAGCAGCCAGTCGCCGTCGAATTGATCGTGCAGTGCCTGCAGGTAGTCGAGCGCCGCGCGCGTCGATTCGATGACATCGCGGCGCCCGTCGAACCACCAATTCTGCTTCAAGCCGAAGCGCACGCCGGTGCCGGGAATGAACTGCCACAATCCCGCGGCCCGGCTCACCGAATACGCGAACGGCTCGTAGGCGCTTTCCACCACCGGCAGCAGCGCGAACTCCAACGGCATGCCGCGCGCCTCCACCTCGGTGACGACGTGATACATGTAGCGCTGGCCGCGCTGGAACACTCGCTCGAGATAGTCCGGGTTGTGCTCGAGCCAGGCGAGTTGCTGATCGATCGCCGGTTCCTGCACCTCGTCGAGCGCGAAACCGGCGCGCATGCGATCGAACAAATCGTCGTAGTCCTCGCCGTTGTGGTGCTGCCACTCGCGCGGCATGGTGAGCGAGGGCGGGGCGCCCGTGCCGGCCGCATCGGGAGGCGCGACGCTCGTTTCAGGCGCGGTCGGCGCCACCGGTATCACGATGTGGTCGCGCTCGGGGGGCGCGGCCGGCTGATGCGCGCAGGCACCGAGCAGGAGCAAAGCGCCGATGACTAAATAAGGTCGAGTGAGTGCCATACGTTGCAGCCCGCTAGCGGAACTGGTCCTTCCAGGCGCGCAATGCACCGAACACCGCGGCAGGCTCCGCGAGCGATCGGCCGGCATGGATCTCGGCGGCCTTCACCACGGCCGGTACTTCGCAGCGCAGGAAGGGATTCACCTGAATCTCGAGGTCCAAGGTCGAAGGGAGGCTGGGATCGCCCTGGGCGCGCACCCGATCCACGCGCGCTTGGTAGTCGAGCGCGGCGCGGTTGGCGGGCTCCACGGTCAAGGCGAAGCGCAGATTGGCCGCCGTATATTCGTGTCCGCAGAACACCCGAGTCTCGGGCGGCAGGTTGCGTAGCTTGGTCAACGAAACATTCATCTGCTCAGGCGTACCCTCGAAAAGACGGCCGCATCCGGCGCTGAAGAGCGTGTCTCCGCAAAACAGGGCCCCATGTCCCCAAAATGCGATATGGCTTAACGTATGCCCGGGAATCTGCAAAATCTCGAAGGAAAGTCCCAACTCTGGCAAATCGCAGCGCTCGCCGCCGCGGGCGGTGCGTGTGCGCTGCGCAATTCGGGTATCGTCCGGCCCGATCACCGGGACCGCTCCCAGGCGCAGCAGCTCCGGGACGCCGCCGATATGATCGAGGTGATGGTGAGTGAGTAGAATGGCGGCTAAAGTTGCGCCGCTGCGCTCGAGCTCGGCGATCACCGGTGCGGCGTCGCCCGGGTCGACCGCCAACACGCGGCCGTGCGCACTGGGCGAGTCGATGAGCCAGACGTAGTTATCGGAGAATGCGCCGACCGGGCGCACGTTAAGATGCGAAGTATGAAACGACATTTTCACGTGTATTTAACCTGTAACATCTGAACTTCGCTAGTATTTTCATGAAGGAGCCGTGGTTGGAATCATCGCGCGACACGTCTTCGGCCAATTGGTTCGAGGGCCCGCTGGGGGCACGCGTGCTGCGCGAGGAGGCGGCGCTGGCACCGCTCGCATTGGACGACGTGTTCGGCTTCGAGCTGCTTCAAGCCGGCGCGTGGGGACCGGCGCGGCACTTGCTCGATGGTGCGCGCACCCAACACACCACCCTGGTGGCGCCGGAAATGAGCCCGGGGGTGACGCTGTGCGCGCCGCTCGATTCGTTGCCTTTTCGCTCCGATGCCATCGACGCGATTTTTTTGCCGCATACGCTCGAGCTGGTGGAGGACCCCTACGCCGTGCTGCGCGAGGCCGAGCGCGTGCTGTGCGCGGAGGGCTGCCTGATGATTTGCGGCTTCAATCCCTTCAGCGGCTGGGGCGCGCGGCGCGCCTTTGCACGCTATGTGGGACGCCCGGCGTTCCCGCCGCAGACGCGGCGCATGCTGTCCGAGCGGCGGCTGCGCGATTGGGTGGCGCTCCTCGGGTTCGATGTCGATAGCGTTTACGGCTATCTCAGCCTATTGCCGGCGAAGGGCCGGGCGGCGCGCAGCGTCGATGCCCGGCCCCGCTCGGCGTGGACGGCCGGCGCCTACCTGCTCAAGGCGCGCAAACGCGTGAAAACCATGACTCTGGTGCGGCCGCGGTGGCGTGCCCGCCAGCGGGTGCTGGTCGGCGCGGCGGAGCCCACATCCAAAGTGGGTCCATGACCGCAGTCGAGCCATGACCCAAGTTGAATTATTCACCGACGGGGCCTGTCGCGGCAATCCCGGTCCCGGCGGCTGGGGGGCGTTGCTGGTGGCCGGCAAGGAGCGCAAGGAAATCTCGGGCGCCGAGAACCCGACCACCAACAACCGCATGGAATTGATGGCGGCCATCGCGGGCTTGGGCGCGCTCAAGCGCCGCTGCGCGGTCAAACTCTACACCGACTCCAAATACGTGCTCCAAGGCGTCACCGAATGGCTGCCGAATTGGAAGGCGCGCGGCTGGCGCACCGCGGCGCGCGCTCCGGTCAAGAATCAGGATTTATGGCAGTTACTGGACGCCGCGGCCGCGGCGCAGGACATCGAATGGCATTGGGTCAAAGGACATTCCGGACATGAAGGCAATGAATACGCCGATCAGCTCGCCAACCTCGCCATCGACCGCCTATTGGCGGCGCGGTAACCCTTAAAGATGCGCCAAGTCGTGCTGGATACGGAGACCACGGGGCTGGAAGTCGAACAGCGGCACCGGATCATTGAAATCGGCTGCGTGGAACTCTTCAATCGGCGCCTCACCGGCCGAACCTTTCACCAGTATCTCAATCCGGAGCGAGACATCGACATGGGTGCGCAACAGGTGCATGGCCTGACGCGCGAGAAGTTGGCGAAAGAGCCGACGTTCGTGCAAGTACACCCGGCGTTCCTGGAATTCATCCGCGATGCCGAATTGATCATTCACAACGCCCCCTTCGATATCGCCTTCCTGAACGCCGAACTCGCGCGCATCGAGCTTGCGCACAAGGTCGACCAGCTGTGCCGGGTACTCGACACCTTGGCGCTCGCACGGCAGATGCATCCCGGGCAGCGCAATAGCCTCGACGCCTTGTGCAAGCGCTATTCGGTCGACAACTCGCATCGCGATTACCACGGCGCGCTGCTCGACGCCCGCATCCTCGCCGAGGTGTATCTGGCCATGACCGGCGGGCAGGCCATGCTCACGTTGAGCGCCGAATCGGACTTAGGCAGAAGCCGCGCGCGCCAGACGGCACCGCCGCGCTATCCGGAAGGTGCGCGCATTATCGTGATCAGGCCCAATGAGACTGAGCTGGCGGCCCATGAGCACGTCCTCGCGCTGCTCGACAAGGCGTCCGGCGGACAAACGGTATGGCGAAGATTGTGAAACTGGTTACCCGGCGCCGCCGATTCTTCGGGAACCGGATGTGAAGCAGTTGATCGAATGGTATCTTGGCCATCATCCGCAATCTTCAGAGTTGGTCACTCGCCATGACACAGTTGAACTCCACTCTTGACGAATGGCGCGCGGTTGCCGCGCATGCCGATGAATTGAAGGATGCGCATCTGCGCGATCTGACCGCCGCGGATCCGACGCGGTGGCAGCGCTTCCACGTCGAGCACGACAACTGGCTGCTCGATATCTCGCGTCAGCGCATCACGGTCAAAACCCTGCCGCTATTGTTCGATCTGGCGCGCGCGGCGGACTTGCCGGCGCGCACGGCCGCGATGTTTCGCGGCGATCCGATCAACACCACCGAGCAACGCGCGGTCCTGCACACGGCGTTGCGCTCAGGTTTTGCGGGCTCTGCGGCCGTTCAGGCGGAAGTGCGCGACGCACGCAAGAAGCTGGCTGATTTCGTCGGTGCGGTGCGCGCCGGCAGGAAACTCGGGGTTACGGGCAAGAGATTCAAGCACGTCGTGAATATCGGCATCGGCGGCTCGGATCTGGGGCCGCTCCTGGTCTGCGACGCCCTCAAGCACGAGTGGAGCGGCGACATCACGCCGCACTTCGTGTCGAACGTGGACCGCACTCAGCTCGAGGATTTGATCCGCAGCATCGATCCCGCGGAAACCCTGGTCATCGTCTGCTCGAAGACCTTCATCACGCAGGAAACCCAGGCGAATGCCAATGCCGCGCGTGCCTGGATCGTCGGCGCGCTGGGGGAAAAATCCCCCGCGAATCATTTCGTTGCGGTATCGACCAATGCATCGGCGATGGATGCCTTCGGCATCGCGGCGGAGCATCGCTTCACCATGTGGGATTGGGTGGGCGGCCGCTATTCGGTGTGGTCGGCGATCGGCCTCATCGCCGAGCTCACCGTCGGCAGCGAGCGGTTCGAAGAATTCTTGAAGGGCGCGAGCGACGTCGACGCGCATTTCACGCAGGCACCGTACGAGCGGAATTTGCCGGTGCTCATGGGGTTGCTCGGTGTGTGGAACCGGACTTTCTTGAATTTGCCGACGCTTGCGGTACTGCCCTACGATCAACGGCTCGCTCGATTGCCCGCGTATCTGCAACAACTCGAGATGGAAAGCAACGGCAAGTCGGTGAGCTTAAGCGGAGATCGCGTGGATTTCGCCACCGCGCCCATCGTCTGGGGTGAGCCGGGCTCGAACGCCCAGCACTCGTTCTTTCAGATGCTGCATCAGGGCACTCTCACCCAGGCGTTGGATTTCATCGCGCCGTTGCGCGGTTCATGGGGCGGCACCGAGGGGCAGGATCTCGCCCTGCAGAATTGCTTCGCGCAATCGCAGGCATTCGCTTTTGGATATTCGCTGGACGAAGTCACGGCGGACATGCGCAAGGCCGGCGCCAACCCGGCGGATATCGAGCGGATCGGTGTGCATCGGGTGCATGAGGGCAACCGGCCGAGCTCGTTGCTGTTGTACCCGCAAACGACGGCGCGAAGCCTGGGGGCGCTGCTCGCGCTGTACGAGCACAGTGTGTTCGTGCAGGGCACGGTCTGGGGCGTGAATTCCTTCGACCAGTTCGGTGTGGAGCTCGGCAAGAAGCTCGCCGTGGGAATCGATCTGAAAGGCGCCAAGGCGCCGGCGGGGCATGGCGCGGCGGGGCTCGCATCGCTCATTGATTATGTGGCCAAGCATCGGTGAGCGATTAAACGAGGACGGTGTTAATCGGCCGAATCCTCGTAATTCGCTCGATTCTCAGTGAAACTGATTTAAAACTGAAACCTGCGCACACTCCGTTACTCTATAATCGCGCATCGAAACTAGAGGCGGATCGGTGGTGAAACAACGGAAGGGCATTATTTTGGCAGGCGGCGCCGGCACTCGCCTGCATCCGATCACGACGTCGCTCAGCAAACAATTGTTGCCGGTGTACGACAAACCGATGATTTATTACCCCCTGGCGGCGCTGATGTCCGCCGGCATTCGCGAATATCTGATCATCACCACGCCGCGCGATCAGCAGGCATTCCGCGAACTCCTGGGTACCGGTGCCCAATGGGGCCTGTCGTTCGAATATGTGGTCCAGGCGGTTCCCAACGGTATTGCGCAGGCGCTGATTCTCGGGGAAGCGTTCCTCGACGGCGCACCGTCGGCATTGATCCTGGGCGACAACATTTTCTACGGTGCGAACCTCACCACGCTGCTGATGTCGGCGGCCGAGCGAGAATCCGGCGCGACGGTATTCGGCTACTACGTGCAGGATCCGGAGCGTTATGGGGTGGTGCAGTTCGACGCGCAAGGCCGCGTGACGGATTTG
>DASYFQ010000083.1:0-10668 GCA_036498345.1 Steroidobacteraceae bacterium | reverse complement strand
GCCACCATTTCCGTGGTCATGGATGGCCGGCGCCGCAGCTTCCCGATGGCGCAGAGCGACGCGTCCGTGCTCGACGCCGCGGAGCGGGCAGGGCTCGAACTGCCGTTTTCCTGCCGCTCGGGCATCTGCGCGACCTGCCGCGCCAGAATCACGGACGGTGCCGCGGTGATGACGCATAATATTGCCTTGGAGCCCTGGGAGACCGACGCGGGGTTCGTGCTGTGTTGTCAGGCTCGACCGACGACCGCCACGCTCGACATCAGCTACGATCACAAATAAGCGGCGCACCTTGAGGGGACGCACATGTCATACGACACCATATTGTTCAGCGTCGACGGCGGCATCGCTCGCCTGACCTTGAATCGCCCGGACAAGCTCAACAGTTTCAATACGCAAATGCACGGTGAGGTACGGGATGCGCTGGATCGTGTACGCACCGGGGATGCACGTGTACTGGTTCTCACCGGCGCCGGTCGCGGCTTTTGCGCAGGTCAGGATCTCGGCGATCGCGCAGTAGCGCCCGGCTCTCCCAGCGTCGATCTCGGTGAGTCGATCGACAAGTACTACAAACCGCTGGTGCTTGCATTGCACACACTCCCCATGCCCGTGATCGCCGCGGTCAATGGCGTGGCGGCAGGGGCGGGCGCCAACATCGCCCTCGCCTGCGATCTGGTCATTGCCGCGCGCTCCGCCAGTTTCGTCCAAGCGTTTTCGAAACTCGGTCTACTGCCCGATTCGGGCGGCACATGGACCTTGCCGCGTCTGGTCGGCCATGCGCGGGCGCTGGGATTGACCTTGCTCGGCAACAAGCTCCCGGCTGAAGAGGCCGCGGCCTGGGGAATGATCTGGCAATGCGTGCCGGATGCTGAGCTTGGACCGGCCGTCGATGCGCTCGCGCAGCAGTTGGCCGTGGCGCCGACGCGCGGCCTCGCCTGGACCAAGGCCGCGATTCGCGGCAGCGGTCAGCACTCACTCGCCGAGCAGCTCGACATCGAGCGCGACGCCCAGCGCGAACTCGGTCGATCGGCCGACTACGCGGAGGGCGTTGCCGCGTTCGTCGAGAAGCGCACCCCCCGGTTCACGGGCCGATGAACGTGTCCGACGACTTGGCGGCAGACGAGGCTGCGCTGCGCGCCCGCGAGGTGGTTCATTCGCTGTATCTCGCCGACCTGGCATCGCAATCGTTCGGCATCGAAATCGTCGACGTCGCTCGCGGCAGAGTTCAAATCGCCATGACCGTGCGCCCCGACATGGTCAATGGATTTGGCATGTGTCACGGCGGCATCGTTTTCGCGTTCGCGGACAGTGCATTCGCTTTTGCCTGTAACTCACACGGCGATCCGATGGTGGCGGCGGGGGCCAGTATCGAATTCCTCGCTCCGACCCCGGGCGGCGAGCGCTTGACCGCCACGGCCACCGAAGTCTCGCGCAGCGCGCGCCATGGTATCTATGACGTGGCCGTGACCGCAGCTTCAGGTGCAGTGCTTGCACATTTTCGCGGACGCTGTGCGCGCCTGCGCGGAGCGAATACATGAATTTACAGAGCTATGTATGCGGCGCGTGGCGAAGCGGCCGGGACAATGGCGTCGCCATGCGGGATGCCACCACCGGTGAGTTCATCGCGCAAGCATCCTCGGCCGGCATCGACTTCGCGGCCGTGCTCACCCACGCCCGCGGGACGGGTGGGCCCCAGCTGCGGGCAATGACATTTCACCAGCGGGCCGGTCTCTTGAGAGCGCTCGCCAAGCGTCTCTCGGAACTCAAGCAAGAGTTCTACGCACTCTCCTACCGTACCGGCGCGACGATGAACGACTCCATGATCGACATCGACGGGGGCATCGGGACGATGTTCGTCTTCGCGGGGAAGGGCTCGCGCGAGCTGCCGAACGCGCGTGTCTATGTCGATGGCGACGTCGAAGGCCTGTCGAAGGGCGGCACCTTTGTCGGGCAGCACCTCTACGTCTCGCGCGAAGGCGCGGCGGTGCACATCAATGCGTTCAATTTCCCCGTCTGGGGAATGCTCGAGAAACTCGCGCCCACGCTATTGGCCGGAATGCCGGCCATCGTGAAACCCGCGACCGCCACCGCCTATTTAACCGAACTCGTGGTACGCCGTATCATCGAATCGAAGATCTTGCCCGAGGGCGCGTTGCAACTCGTGTGCGGAAGCCTGGGGAATCTATTCGATCATCTCGACTGTCAGGATGCCGTCTCGTTCACGGGATCGGCCCAGACTGCGTCGCGCCTGCGCGTGCATCCCGCCGTCATTCGGCACGCCGTTCCCTTCATCGCAGAAACCGATTCATTGAACTCGAGCATTCTTGCGCCGGACGCGGCACCGGGTACTGCGGAGTTCGATCTATTCATCAAGGAAGTCGCTCGTGAAATGACGGTGAAGGCTGGGCAGAAGTGCACCGCCATCCGCAAGGCGCTGGTGCCGGCCACGGTAACGGGTGATGTGATTGGCGCCTTGCAGGCGGCGCTGCAAAAGATCATCGTGGGTGATCCGCGATTGGAAGGCGTACGCATGGGCCCGCTGGTGAGTGAGGAACAGCGCCGCGATGTCTTGGCGCGCGTCGCTGAACTACGCGGTGAGGCCGATCTGGTCGCGGGTAACTTGGACCAGTTTGAGCTGAGGGGCGCCGACCGCACGCGCGGCGCGTTCGTGCCGCCGCTGCTCCTGCTCGCCCGCGATCCGCGCGCGGCGCGCGCGATTCACGCAGTGGAGGCGTTTGGCCCCGTCGCGACGGTCGTGCCATACCGCGACACCGATGATGCGGTTGCCCTCGCCCGGCGCGGCGAAGGCAGTTTGGCGGCATCGGTATTCTGCGCCGATGATTCCCTGGCCAGCCGAATCGTCCTCGGGCTCGCGCCGTACCATGGCCGCATTCTGGTCGTGAACCGAACCTGTGCGAATGAGTCCACAGGCCACGGCTCACCGCTCGCGCCACTGATCCACGGGGGCCCCGGTCGGGCCGGCGGCGGTGAAGAGATGGGCGGCATTCGCGGGGTCCTGCACTATATGCAACGCACCGCGGTACAGGGTTCACCCGACACCATTACCGCGACCAGCGGCCGCTGGGTACGGGGCAGCCGGTTGCGCGATCCCGGGAGACATCCATTTCGAATTCCCTTCCATGAGCTGGAATTGGGCGACACGCTGAAGTCGGCCGAACGCGAAGTCACGATTGCGGACATCGAACAGTTCGCCGCGTTGTCGGGCGATACTTTCTACGCCCATATGAGCGAAGCCGAAGCGGCGCGGAATCCCTTGTTCGGCGGCCGCGTCGCCCACGGCTACTTCCTCATCTCGGCCGCGGCGGGGCTCTTCGTCGATCCTGATTACGGCCCCGTGCTCGGCAACTACGGCATCGATGAGCTTCGATTCGTGAAACCGGTGAAGCCCGGCGATAGAATCAAGGTGCGTCTCACCTGTTCGGCCAAGAGTTTACGCGCCGACAAGGGCTGGGGCGAAGTCGCCTGGGATACGGAAATCACCAATCAGAATCAGGAGACGGTGGCCTCTTACCAGGTACTCACCATGGTCAGCATCCATGCGGTTCCGGATTCGAAGGCGAACACTCAGTGAACATGCCGATAGATGTAGCCCGCTACACGCGGGATTTTTCGAGTCTGCAATTCCACGCGCCCGAGCCGGGAATTATCGAACTCGTCATGGCGAATAAGGGCCGCCTGAATGCGGCGACCGAGGCCATGCACCGTGATCTCGCCGCGGTGTGGCGTGCCATCGATATCGATGATGCCGTACGCGCCGTCGTCGTGCGGGGGGAAGGAGAGAATTTCTCTTCCGGCGGCGATTTCGACATGATCAATCGCATGATCGACGATGAAGCGACCTTGATCCGTGTCTGGAAAGAGGCGAGCGACCTCGTCTACAACTTGATCAACTGCTCCAAGCCGGTGGTATCGGCGATCCGCGGCAGCGCGGTGGGAGCGGGCCTTGCCATCGCCCTTTTGGCGGATGTGTCGGTCGCCGCGGACAATGCACGCATTCTCGACGGCCACACTCGGCTCGGTGTGGCGGCGGGCGATCACGCCGTCATCATCTGGCCGCTGCTGTGCGGTCTCGCCAAAGCGCGGTACCACCTGTTGACGAATAAATCCCTGTCCGGAGCCGAGGCCGAACGCATAGGCCTCATTGCGCTAGCCGTGCCCGATGCAGAAGTGATGGGCACCGCGTTCGACGTGGCGCGCACTCTGGCCGCCGGCAGTGCCACGGCGATCCGCTGGACCAAGCATGCGCTGAACAACTGGCTGCGCCTGGCCGGTCCCAGCTTCGACACCTCGCTGGCCCTGGAATTTCTGGGTTTCAAGCTGGCGGACGTGCGCGAGGGGTTGGCGGCCGCGCGCGAGAAGCGCCGGCCGGCGTTCGATCGGGACAAGCCCGGGTAGCCGAAGGAGGCACGCTCCACGATGACTTCGCACGATATCCAAGCGCTGGTCGCCCTGGAGCCGATTCTGGGTGCGAGTCGCGACGAGCTCGAAGCCCTGCAGCTCGAGCGGCTGCGCTCGACCGTGCTGCACGCTTACGCAAACAATGCGAATTACACGAGAAAATTCGACGCGGCCGGTGTCCATCCCAATGACCTGCGCACGCTGGCCGATTTGGCCCGCTTTCCCTTCACGACCAAGGAGGACTTGAGAGGCGCGTATCCCTTCGGCTTTTTCTCCGTGCCCAGGGAACAAGTGGCGCGCATTCACGCATCCTCCGGTACCACCGGCAAACCCACCGTCGTCGGCTATACCCGGAACGATCTCGCCATCTGGGGCAATCTGGTCGCACGGTCGATTCGGGCGGCGGGCGGTCGCGCCGGCATGAAGGTGCATGTCGCCTACGGCTATGGGCTGTTTACCGGCGGTCTTGGTGCGCACTATGGCGCCGAGGCGGCGGGGTGCACGGTGATCCCGATGTCGGGCGGTCAGACGGGAAGGCAGGTGCAATTGATTTGCGATTTCGCGCCCGACATCATCATGGTGACGCCGAGCTACATGCTCGCCATCCTCGATGAGTTTCGCCGCGAAGGAGTGGACCCGCGGTCGACCTCGATGCGCATCGGGATCTTCGGCGCGGAACCCTGGGGCGAGGGCATGCGCGAAGAAATCGAGTCCGCGTTCAATCTCGACGCCTGCGACATCTATGGACTGTCGGAAGTGATGGGGCCCGGCGTCGCCCAAGAATTTGCCGGCACCAAGCAGGGACCTACGATCTGGGAAGATCACTTCATTGCCGAGATCGTCGACCCGAGCGGGCGCGTGATCGCGGACGGCGAGCAGGGCGAATTGGTATTCACCTCACTGACGAAGCAGGCGATGCCCGTGATTCGCTACCGCACGCGCGATCTGACCCGGCTGCTTCCAGGCTCGGTGACCGCCATGCGGCGTATGGCAAAAATCAGCGGCCGCACCGACGACATGCTGATCGTTCGCGGCGTCAACGTTTTTCCCACGCAAATCGAGGAACTGATCCTGCGCTGCAAGGGTTTGGCGCCTCATTACGAGATCGAGCTCACCCGGCCGGACCGCCTGGATGAAATTACGATAGTCGTAGAAGCCCGCCCTGAGCTCGGCGATAATGCACATCGAACCGAAGCTCTGCTGCTCGCCGCGGCACTCAAGGACCTCATTGGAATATCCGCGGACATTCGCGTGGCGGCCAGCGGCTCGCTGCCGCGCTCAGCCGGCAAGGCGAGCCGCGTCAAGGATCGTCGATAGCGGCGGCACGGTGGGATTGGCGTGGCCGGACTCTTGGCGGCGCGTCGCATTCGGCAACAGCTCAGAGGTTTTGGATACATAGAATTTGCGTACACCGACGGCAATATTCGTTGCGGCAGGTCTGCTAGCGGCTGGCTTCCTGTCGATTGCCTGCCGCGCGGATCAGGCGCCGCCGCAAGTGATGGACGATATGGTCGTGACCGGCGAACGACCCGGCCCCGGCTTGTGGCACGTGCATCGCGGCACGGCACAGGTCTGGATCATGGGCAGCATGTCGCCCCTGCCCAAAGGCATTACCTGGCGCTCGAAGCAGGTGGAACAACTGCTGGACAGCACGAATCAAGTGCTCGTGCAGAAGCCGTTCGAGATCGGAATCGCCAGAATCCTGTGGCTCCTGATCACCGAGCGCAGCGTCTTGATGATTACCGGCGGCAAGCGGCTCAAGGACGTCCTGCCGGCGGAACTATACGCTCGCTTCGCGACTCAGCGCGCCAAATACACCAACGATCCGAAGAAGTGGGAGCGATTTCGCCCCCTCATTGCGGCGGCCTTCTTGCAGCAGGCGGCCTTTCACCAAGTGGGGCTCTCCACGCGCGTGGATTTGGGCGCCGCGATGCGTACGCTCGCGAAAAAACACCATGTTGAGGTCGAGGAAATCAAGATCGCCGGCGTCAGCGATGTTATGGAGGCTCTGAAGACGCTGCCGCCGGCGACCGAGAACGCCTGCGTCGCCGCGTCGTTGGTGACCATCGAACGTGATCTGCCGCGCCTGCTCGACCGTGCTCAGGCGTGGGCGAACGGCAATGTCGAACGCATCGAGCAATTGCGGGAGCCCGCGGAAGTAGACGCCTGCCGGGCGGCCCTTGACGCCGGGGTGGGAGCGGCCGATCTCATTGCCCGCATGCGGCGCACGTGGCTCAACACCATCGAGGCGCACTTGCGGAACGGGGGAGTGGCCGTGGCAGTGATCAACATCGACATGCTGCTCGAACCGGGCGGTCTGCTCGATGAACTTCGCGCGAAGGGTTATGAAGTCGATGCACCGTAGATAGGCACGCAACAATCGAACCGGCAGGCGCCCGCTTGTTGTAGTCTGGGCAAATATGCCGGACAAGACCCAATTTACCTTCAATGAATGGATGCTGCTACTCACCGCGTTTTCGGCCGGCGCGGTGGACATCATCAGCTTCGCCACTTTGGGCGGCGTCTTCGCGTCGGCAATGACCGGCAATTTTGCGCTGCTCGCCTACTACGTGGCGCAGAGCGATTCCCAGGCGGCCATGGGCTCGGTGGTTGCGCTGAGCGGGTTCGCGATCGGATGCGCCGTCGGAGTGCTTCAACGGCGCGGCCGCGCGCAGGAACAAGCGCTCAATATACTGATCATCAGCGAAGCGGCTTTGCTGCTGTTTTTCGCGCTTTACGCCATGTGGACTCCCCATACCGCACACGCGCCGTCGGATCATCTGCAGATTTTACTGCTTGCCGTCGCGATGGGATTGCAAGCCGTCATCGGTCAAACGATCAGTTTGACGACCATCGTGTTTACGACGACGCTGACCAAATTGGTTGGAACCATTGCCGATTCGATTGCCAACGGCGATGTGTCGGGCCTCAAGGACGTGAAAATCCAGAGCGCGGTGGTGGTTTGCTACTTGTTTGGTGCGCTGCTGTCCGGCGCCTTGATAGTCCACAAGGTGCAGGAGGTGGTACTTCTGCCGTTTATCGGCGTCGGGTTCGCGTTCGCGGCGCATCGCCGGTCGCATCGAAAGGTTACGTAGGCCACGTCGAATGACTCGATGGCGCCTAAGCGGATTTGCGCTGGTACTTCTGGGCGTCGCCGCCGTCATCGTGTGGACCCGCCAGCGGCATATCGCCGACGAGCTGCTGCGCACGGACCCGGCTGAAATCCTGAAGAGCCCGGCACTCCTTCGTGAGGCGATGCGGATCGGCCAACCGCCATACCGGCAGCACTGCCAACGCTGTCACGGGCCGTCACTCAAGGGTGATGCCGCCCTCGGCGTACCTAACCTGGCCGGCAATGTGTGGCTGTACGGCAATGATCCGGTCGACGTCGAGCGCACGATTCTCTATGGAATTCGCTCCGGTCATCCCAAGTCGAGAAATCTCACCGATATGCCTGCGCTCGTACGCACGGGCCAAATCACGGCTGATGATGCGCGAGATGCCGTCGAGTACCTGCAAAGCCTCGCGGGCCACCCCTACGAAAAGGCCGTTGCGCTTCGGGGACGGTCCATTTACTACGGGAAAGGCAACTGCTATGACTGCCACGCCAATGATGCCAAAGGCGCTACGGATTACGGATCGCCGGCGCTGACCGGACCGACATGGATTTACGGCGGAGATCGAGAGTCGCTTTATCAGTCCATCGTCAACGGCCGGCACGGCAAGTGTCCGGCCTGGGTCGATGTGCTCACGCCGGTGCAGATCCGTGCCCTGGCGCTTTATCTCGTGGCAGTACCGCGCGTCAGCGCAACCCGCAATTGAGCACAGGAGGCCTTCTTGGCGACGCACGACGAATTTTTTGACGTTTCAAAGCCCTCGGTACGCCGTTCCATGGTTCTGCTGGCGAGCGGCGCGCTGATTGGGTTGGTGATCGCCGGGTACGGACTGTTCACCGCCAAGGGCACTCGCTCACATGCCGTTCCGCCGGAAGCCGTCGCGCTGGTGAATCAGCGCCAGATTCTGCGGAGCGATTTCATGACCCAGACTCAGACTCAGTTCGTGCTGCCGTTTGCACAGACCACCCCCGAGCAGCGCCACATGGTTCTCGAAGATATGATCAACGAGGAACTGACGGTGCAGCGGGGACTTGAAATCGATCTGCCGAGCTACGATCCGGACGTGCGCAATGCGTTGGTCGCCGGCGTCGAACTCGAGGTGACTGCGGATGTGCTGTCGCAGCGACCCACTCCCGAAGAGCTGCGCGCCTACTACGAGCGCCACCAGGACAAGTACTCTACCGAGGGAGTGATGCAGCTGCGGGACCTGCTGGTCAAAACCGATGCGTCGCACCCGGCGGCCGCCGCGCAAGCGAAGGCGCAGGCTGCCGTCGAGGCGTTGCGCCGCGGCCAATCCCTCGACGCCGTGATCAAGAAATTCGACCTCGTCGATTCGGGCCGCTTTATGGACGCCGGACACCCCGATACCGGGGATATTTTCCAGTTCGCTCTGCGCGCCAAGCTCGATGATCCGCTCTATCAGGCAACGCTGGCCCTGCATGACGGGGAAGTCTCAGGTCCGGTGCCGGAAAGCGATGGTGTTCACGTGGTCGCCATGATCAAACATCGCTTCCCCGTGCATCAGACTTATGAAGAGGCGAGCAACCAAATCTGGACCGACGTCAAGAAGGAAGCGCAGGCCAAAGTGCGCTCCGCCAATCTCGCCTACCTGCGCAGCCGCGCCGATATCATTCTGGCGCCCGAGTTCGCACGATGAGTCTGCGCGCCGCGCGAGCGGTGCCGGCAATCATGCTTCTGGCGGCGGGCCTTGCCGGCCAGGCCGCGGCCCACACCAAGAGCACGAGCTACTCGAACTGGCGCATCGAGGGCGAGGAGGTGCACGTCTCCTTCACCGCACCGCTGGTTGAGACCGCACGGCTGAACGAGCCGGGGGAGACTCAACCCGCCAATGAGCGGATCGAGGACTATCTCGCGAAGCGGCTGACCGTGGGCGCCGACGGCAAGGCCTGCTCGCTCACCGCCGCGCCAAGACCGCTGGCGGCGACGGCGCAATTCCGCCGATTCGAGCTGAGCTACCGCTGTCCGAGCGACAGGCATATCGCGCTGCATTCGGAGGTGTTTTTTGACTTGGTACCGTCGCATGTTTCGCTTGCGCAGATCCAAACGAGTGACGGCCGGCTGACTCAGCAGCTGTTCACGAAGGACGATCAGACGTTCGTGGCGTCCGGCAACGACGAAGGCATGCGCGATGCAGGATTTCTGCGATATGTGCAGATGGGCATCATGCACATCTTCACCGGTGTCGATCACATGTCATTTCTACTCGGCCTGGTGTTGATCTCCCGCCGTCTGCGCGATCTCGTGTACGCCGTTACCGGTTTCACGATCGGCCACAGCGCCACGCTCGCGCTCGCGGTCACCGGCGTCATTCGCCCGCACGCGGAATTCATCGACGCGCTGGTTGCCCTCACCATCGCCATGATCGGGGCTGAGAACGTCGCGGTTGCCACGCACCGGCCGGGCATCGTGGCCGGCGGACTCGCCGGTACTCTTTTACTGATGGCTGTCGGCAACTTCCTGGGCTTCGGGGGCCTGCCGGGACTGCTGCTTTTGGGCGCCGGTTTGTTCGCCGCCAATTATCTAATGCTCTCCGGGCATCTGCGGGAAGCCGCACGGCTGCGAATCGTGGTGACGATCGTATTCGGCCTCATCCATGGCTTCGGCTTTGCCGCCGATCTGCTCGAGTTGCGGCTGCCCTCGGACCAACTCGTCAGCATTCTGTTCGGCTTCAACCTGGGCGTCGAGATCGGTCAGCTCTCGCTGGTATTGGTGGTCTTGGGCTTGGTCGCGCTATTGGTGCGTGCAAAGCTCGCGCTGCCGCGCCCCATCGTGGTCGATACCGTTTCAGCGGGCTTGGTCGGCTTGGGAATGTACTGGTTGATCAGCCGCAGCTACGTGCTGTGATTGGCGCAAGGCCGTCGTGAGCCTCCGGCTGCATATTATTGCCTGGTTGCCCGCCGACCCCGTACACTAGCGCGCCTCCGATTCGTACAACCGGAGCCGCTGATCTCAGCGAATCCGGGTAACGGCATGCGGACGATAGCCGGGGTGTAGCTCAGACTGGTAGAGCGCTACGTTTGGGACGTAGATGTCGCAGGTTCGAATCCTGTCACCCCGACCAAATGCAACTAGTTAGTTGCATTTCTTATGAGCATTGTTTAATATGCAGCCAGGA
>DASYFQ010000082.1:0-5307 GCA_036498345.1 Steroidobacteraceae bacterium | reverse complement strand
TGTGATTCTTCGATCAACGCGTGCGGGGTCGTCCAAATTTGCCGTGCGGCTGCACACCGCGAGGCGTACTGGAATAGAGATCTCATCGCGCTCGGATGCAAGTCCAGCGGGCCGCGAAACTCGTAACCGCTGGGAATGTCGCTAACCGCGATGCTCAATTCATTTCGCCGGGCGAATGAAGAGGCGATTTGTAGATTTGCGCGCACACCGTTGTTCAGGCCGGCCGTAATGCCGCGTCTGAGAATGTTTAAAGTTCCGATTGGCGTGGTGGTGGCTGCGGACCCCAGCTGGCCATTGATGATGACGTAGAGATTCGCTCCCCGTAGGGCGGCGATCGGGCCGGGTAGAAATTCGGCAACTGTTGGTGCGATGAAGAACGACGTGGTGGTTCCACCATCGGCGTGTAGCTCGTCGAAGGCCGCACCGGAGCCCTCAACGTGGATCAGCACGGGTGGGAATGCGCCCGGGATACTGGCCGATGCGATCAACACATCGCGGAACAACCGGCGTGCCCGCTCCCCACCCTGCGTCGCTATGGAGGTCATGTTCCAGACGTTGATCTGCTCGGTGTCCAAATTTGTGGTCGCGACCAGGAGCAAGCGACCCCTCGCCGCTTCAGCGGCAACTGCTTTAATCAGCTTATCGGTGACATAGCTATCGACGAGCGATGCCAGCGGTTCGCCGTGATAGACACTCGACCCGAACACGGCGCCTAGGAAGCGGGATTTCAAGAGCTCTCCCGTTCGAGATCCAGCAAAGGCCTCTTCGAGTTGAGCGTCCCAGTCCGAACCGAGGAAGGCGAGCGGAGCGATCAGTGCTCCCGCACTGGCGCCGGTAACGATCTGGAATTGGGGCCGGTTTCCCGCACGAGTCCAACCGACGAGGGCGCCGGCGCCAAAAGCCGCCCCTGCTCCACCTCCCGACAAGGCCAGGATATTGATCTGACCCCCGTCCGCGGCGGCGGCAACGCGCGGTAACATCTGCGCGAGCCGCTCTTCGAAGCTCTGTGAAGTGTCGTTTACAATCCGGACCGAATTCGTAAATCCGGCAGGCGCCACTTGTTCGGACGGCACACGCGGGGCCTCTCTGCGCGCACCGGTTGCGCACCCCATTAGCGAGGCGGCCAGCAGCCAGGGCAGTATTCTGCACAGCCTTGATGGAATTAGCATTGGGTTAAGCGTGTTGCTGCCGTGTTAACACCGATGGCTGAACCGAGAACCAGTGCCAACGCGAGGCGCAATATCGGTTCCAACAGTGTGCTACGTGCGTGTTCACTTGCCCTCTCCCGGTCCTTTCAAGGCCAAAGCCGTCTTTGCGATTTGCGGATCGCCCATGGAATCAAGCAACGCCGCCGTGTCCGCGAGCCTTCCTGCTCGTGCCAGAATGGTTTGAACGTGCGCGCTCTCAAATTGCTGACCGGCCGTCAGCGTTGCGTAGAAGGGTGTCGAGCCAAGCTTGTAGCGCGACTCGCTATTGGTCTTTGCCTCCCGCGCCGCCGATTCCGCACGCTCGGTCTGCGTCACCGTGTTGGCGTCCTCATCGAGCGCTACCAGCGTATCGGCAACGTTCTTAAATGCGGAGAGTACCGTCTGTTTGTATTGCGACACCGCGGCTTCGTAGGTTGCTTGATACTGCCGCTTGCGTGCCCGCAAAGCGCCGCCATGAAACAGCGGTTGCGTGAGCGCCCCGCCCACACCCCAAACGGCGCTCGCGGGGGAGCTTAAGGCAGACCAGTCGAAGCCGCTGCGCCCATAGGCGGCAGACAGAGTTAGGGAGGGAAACATCGCGGCCTGCGCGGATCCCGCCTGATCTGCCGCCGCGCGTACCGCTGCCTCGGCTGCCAGAATGTCCGGCCTTTGATGCAGCAATTCGGAGGGCAGAGAAAAGGGTACAGAGTCTGGAAGGTGCAGGGACTCGAGCGCCATCGGGGTCGGAGCTCGGTCCGGGGTGCGACCCAGCAGCACCGCTTGCGCGTGGCGCACGGCGAGCGCCCGTGCCCGAAGCGCCGGCAGCGTGGCGGCCGCATTGGCGCCGTCTTGCTCAGCCGATAACATCTCATCGCGCGAGGCACTGCCGAGGTTATAGTGCCCTGCGGCTTGTCGCGCGCGCTCCTCACCCATTTCAACCAGCTGTTCTGTCGCGGTGACCTGTTCCTGCAGGGCCGATGCGTTGATTGTCGCCATCACAATATTGGCGGCGAGCGTGCGGCGGGTCGCTTCCAGCTCAAATGCCTGCTGCTGCACCTTACCGGCCAACGCGCTGTTGGCGAGACGGTTGGCACCGAAAATATCCAGAGAATAAGAAGCACTGATATCCGCGCTGAAGATGTCGCTCTCAAAGGGCTGCGCGTGCGGCACAATCGGAATCGCGGGCTCGCGAACGCGCCCCGGGGTGAACGTCGCATCGACACTCGGCGCCATCGTCTTGCCGATTTGACCGCGCAACTGCTCGCGCGCAGCCTTCAAGTTACTTTGGGCTGCGGCCAGTGATGGACTCATCTTAAGCCCCTCCTCGATCAGCCGATTGAGTTCCTCGGACTCATAGGCGCGCCACCAATCAGGTACTGGTGTTACGCCGGCCGCCACCGTCTGCCCAACGCCGTCCGCATTGGGTAGCTGGGCTTGCTGCGCCTCGACCGAATAGTGATCCGGCTCCGGCATCTTGGGCGCTTTACGGTCAGGACCGAAACTGGCGCACGCCGTTAGACCGAAGGCGGTGAGAATGAGAAGTTGGGCTTTCATGTGCATTACTCCTGCGTGCTTAAGGCCGGACCGCCAATTCGCGGCGTATGAGGAACTACCGTTTCGTTGGGGACGCGGAACCACAAGGCGTACAACGCGGGCAGGTAAACCAAGGTCAGTACCGTCGCGACCGTGATGCCGCCCATCAGGGCGGTCGCCATCGGTCCAAAGAAGTTACTGCGAAGAAGCGGTATCAGCCCCAACACCGCCGCGGCCGCGGTGAGGGTAATCGGCCGGAAGCGCCGAACGGTTGCGCCCACCACTGCCTCGAAGCCGCTGTGACCGGCCTCGATGTCGAGCTCGATCTGATGCAGCAAGATGACCGAGTTGCGCATGATGATGCCGAACATCGCGATGGTGCCGAGCAGCGCCACGAATCCGAAGGGCTGGTGAACCAGCAGCAGCGCGGCCACGACGCCGATCAGTCCGAGCGGCGCAGTGAGTACCACCATCAGCACGCGGCTGAAGCTTTGCAGCTGGAGCATCAACAAGATCAATACCGTCACCAGAGTTACCGCCATCTGGGCATTGATGGAGGCCTGTGCCTTGGCATTCTCCTCCACGGACCCACCTACCTCGACGCGGTATCCGACCGGCAGTGCCTTGCGCACAGGGCTGAGCGTTTGATCGATGCGCTGTGTGACGTTGATTCCTTGTGCGTTGTGCTGTACATCGGCCTGCACGGTAATCGTCGGTTGCCGGTTGCGTTCCCAGATAATTCCGTACTCGAGCCCATAGTTGAAGCTGCCGAGGGCGGCCAAGGGAATGGCGGTGCCATTTGCCGAGGGTATCGCGAGGCTCTCAATCCGCGACGGGTCAATGCGGTCCTGCTCCGGGGCTCTTAAGTCCACGCTGATGAGCTTGTCGCGCTCACGGAACTGCGTGATCGAGTATCCGGCGAGCGACATCTGCAGGTAATTCGCGATGTCTTGGGAAGAGACATTGAGCTGGCGCGCCTTGGTCTGGTCCACTTCGAATCGAACCGACCGCTCCGCCGGGCCATCCCAGTCGAACTGCACATTGGTTGCGTCTTGATCGGCGCGCATTACCTGGGCGACTCGCGCGGAGATGCTTCGCACCGTCTCAATTTCCGGTCCCGTCACACGGAACTGCACCGGGAAGCCGATTGGCGGCCCGTTCTCGAGATTGCTGACGCGGGTACGCACGGTTGCGTACTCCCGGTGCAGGATTTCTTGGAGTGCCGTGGCGAGCCTGTCGCGATCCTCGACGCTTTTGGCAGTGATGACGAATTGCGCGAAGTTCGGCATCTGCAGTTGTTGATCCAGCGACAGAAAGAAACGCGGCGCACCAACACCCACGAAGTCGATGTAGTGGTCAACCTCCGGACGGCCCTTGAGCACGGCTTCGAAACGTTCTGCTTGCTTGCCTG
Organism: Steroidobacteraceae bacterium; assembly: GCA_036498345.1. Taxonomy (GTDB): domain Bacteria; phylum Pseudomonadota; class Gammaproteobacteria; order Steroidobacterales; family Steroidobacteraceae; genus Bog-1198. The sequence continues at coordinate 1,176 of DASYFQ010000082.1, read as the reverse complement.
TCGCGCCGATCGATGCGCCCTCGGGCAGCCTGAAATCGACCAGTAGCTCCGGGCGGTTCGAGGCCGGGAAGAATTGTTTGGGGACGAGACGGAACGCCGCCAGTCCCAGTGCAAACAACACCAAAGTGACTATGAGGACCAGGGTACGGCGCTCGACACACCAACCGATCCAACCACGCAGGCGCCGGTAGAAGGGCGTGTCATAGACGTCGTGCTCGCCGGTAGCCACGAGGCGGGAGCCTTGGGTCTGCACGGCTGGAGCGGGCCTCTCAGACAATATCCAAAATCCAAGCAAGGGAATCACGACGACAGCCGCGAGCCATGACAGCAGTAAAGCGATCGCCGAAACTTGGAAAATAGAGCGCGTGTATTCGCCGGTCTGGGACTTTGCCAACGCGATGGGCAGAAAACAGGCAACGGTGACGAGCGTTCCCGTGAGCATCGGAAATGCGGTGCTCGAATAGGCGAATGCAGCGGCACGCAGCCGATCAAATCCCTCCTCCAGCTTCACCGCCATGCTTTCGACCGCGATGATGGCATCATCGACCAGTAGGCCGAGCGCGAGAATGAGGGTGCCGAGGGAGACTTTGTGCAGCCCTATATCGAAGAGATGCATAAAGAGCGCGGTTCCCGCCAGAACCAACGGGATTGATATCACGACCACCATGCCGGTGCGCACCCCCAAGCTTAGGAGAGTGATCACCAACACGATGCCGATCGCTTCGGAGACCGCCTCGATGAACTCGTTCACCGAGCGGTGCACCGCCTGAGGCATGCTGGCCACGGAGGTGAGCTTGAGTCCGGCTGGCAGCGATGCCTGCAGCCGCGCCGTTTCGGCATCGAGGGCTTTGCCAAGGACAATCACGTCACCCGAGGGCTTCATCGTCACGCCGATGCCAAGCACCGGCTGGTTCTCAAAGCGCATGAGCGTTTCGGGCGGATCGGTGTAGCCGCGCTTGATCGTGGCGATATCCCCGAGCCGGATCACGCGCCCGTTCACCCGAATAAGGGTTTCGGCAATCTCCTGCTCGCTTTTGAATTGCCCGCTCGGGCGCACATAGACCCGATCATTCGCGGTACTGAAGAGGCCCGAGCCTGCGACGGTATTCTGTGCGTTCACCGCCTCGGCGATTTGCTGCGGCGTGATCCCGAGCTTGGCCAACTGCGCGTTGGCGA
>DASYFQ010000081.1:0-10073 GCA_036498345.1 Steroidobacteraceae bacterium | reverse complement strand
GGACTGCCGAATGTTGAGCGGCAGATAATTGAAGACGAGTTGACCGGCGTCCGCGCTCTCGAAGTCATAGACGCCGTCGATTTGGTCCCCGACGTGCGCATCGATCACTCGATCGGCGCGCGATAGAAAAAATACGGTTTTATCGCCCTGAGGCGTATAAGCACCGACGAAGGTATACGGAAACGGCGGCGCGGTGGGCACAGGGGGAGGCGGCGGTGGCGGCGGCGGCGGCGGCGCCACCGCGATACGCCACGTATGCGTCGCGAAAAGATCCTCCGACATCGAAGCGTCGGCGTGACGCGTCGCGACGGTCCGAGCCGCGGCGATGCGCGCCGGGTCGGTCTGTTGCCCGCGCAGCACGGTGATTGTCTTGGCGCGAGCGGCCGCGCGAACATGCGCCTCCGCGGCAGCGCTGCCGCCCGTCTCCCCATCGGGAACTCGGATGGTGGCGCTACTATGGGCCGTCACCGCGGCAGTCGACTGGAGCGGCACCGCACGGCTCACGGTCAACGTGATCGCCGTGAGCAGCAGGAGCCCCCGGGTACCGGCCACGACCCGGCCGCGTGTCAGCAAGCCGCCTTTCGCAGACAGGCTCGCGTGTCTCGCTTCGGTGGCCGGCTGGTTGCACACGTCCTGGTCGCCTCCCATGGCGGTGCCGTCGCTCATGCTCTGTTCGTCGCTCATGGCGCGCTCCGGGCGAAGATGGTCATGCGCACCTGCGCCTCCACCGTCTCGTCACCGATCGATTTGCGGGTGATCGACACGCTATCGATGGCGAGCGCCGGTATCTCCTTTAAGGTCGCGTCGATGAATTGGCGCACCTTCGGGTAGGGACCGGTGATCGGAAAGGCCATGTTGTAGCGCACGACGGCGCCGGATTTCGTTGCGCCAATCTCGTATTTAGCGGTATCGATCGTCAGCTGCGCTTGCTCGGCTTGCTGGAGCAGCACGCCGAGCACCTGCGGCATCTCGGTGCGTGCCGGCAGGTCCCGCACCACCCGAGCAGGCTCGCCGGAGGCGGCGGCCGGCGCGTGCGCGGCGCGAGCCTGCGCCTCAGCCAAGTCCGTGCGCAGCTGCGCTACTTCGTTCATCACCGGTAAATGCGTGAACAGATAGAACATGCCGCTGGCGCCGAGCAATGCGATGCCGGCCAAGCCGGCACGCCCGGTGCGCCCGACCGCCCAGGCGATCTGGGGCACCCACACGTTCGACAGTTGCCCGCTCAGCCAATGCATCGACCGCGACAGGGCGCGCCCGTGCGAGCCCATCGTAGCCGGCGCCGGGGCGCCCGTGACCGGGCTGATGCCGCCCGGCGGACGCTCGCTATGCGGCAACTGCACCATCATGACCGCCACTCCGCCGCGACCTTGATGCGCACCGCATGATCCGGATCGTCCTTCTTGCGCTCGTGACTCTCGAGCATCGGATACCGCAATACCGGGCTTTGCTGCAGACGCTGCAAATAAGCCAGCGCGTCAGGCAGGGAACGCACCTCGGCCGTGATCCGAACGATATGCTTCTCGGCGTCGGGTTCTACCTCGAGCAGCGAGACCTGCGACTTCATGTCATGGCTCACGGTCTCGAGCTCGGCCAGCAGCGGGGTCCAGGGGATCGACAGCTCGTGGACCACCTTGGCGAGTTCGGCCTGGGCAGCGACGGCGGCGGGGTTTGCAGCCGGTGCGCGGTAGCCGGCCGACGCCGCTTCGATGTCGGCATCGAGCTCGGCGCGTTCGGCGAGTGCTGCTTGAAAGGCCATCGCGACGGCGACGGCGGCGGCCAACCCGGCCGCGCACAAGGCGACGCTGGCGACCGTCGCGCGCCGAGCCGGTCGGGCAAAATCCACGTACAACAGGCGCGGGCTGCCCAAGCGCAGATGCGTGCGCAGGCTGAGATTCATGCGCCGATACAGGGTCATGGCTTGGTCCGCGCTCATGCGTTCGCCCGCAGCAGCAGCGCGAGCTCATGCGGCGGTCCGCCGTTGGCATCGTCGGCCTCGAGCCATTCGATGTCGCTGCCCGTGCGCTTCGAGCGCTCGCGCAGCCAGAGCGGCGCTTCGACGAACATGCGGCCGCCGCCGGCGCGCGTCAGCCGGCCGAAAGCCTGCAAGCGCTCGAGCTCGACGCTCGGATCGTTGGATAGCCGCGCCATGTGCACGCGGTCCCAGGCACCCCGGACGACGTGGACGGCCGATAGCCACCCGTCCTCGAGCGTGACGAACCATGCATGGTCGCGCGGCAGCCGGCTCCGCCAGGCGTTGTAGGCCACCACCAGCTGCGGCTGCATCGAGATCAATTTCAGACGGTGCGGTGCGAGCATGTCGTCGAGTGCGGGCTTCAATCCCGACGGCATCGCGCAGGCCACCGACATGCGGCCCGGCGCTTTGTCCTCGAGTGCCACGATCCAATCGGCGAGGCCGTCGCCGTAGGTATCGGCGAGCAGGTAACGCGCGTGCGCCTGGTGGCCCTGCGCATCGAGACGCGAGGCCGCCGGCGGCACGATGGCAAATCGCGCCCAAGGGTCGGCGATGACGATCCGCACCGAGGCATCGTGCCAGGTCGGCTCGTTCAGCACCTCGGCAAGCTTCGCGAGCGCCGGTGCGCTGTCGGCGATGGAGCCGTCCGGAACCGCGACTTCGGCGGCGACGCTCACGCGCGGGCGGATGCCGCGCGGACGGCGTGCCAGCGCGATCTTGCGCGGCGCGAGATAGATCGCGAGTTCATCACGCCAGAGCGGTGACACGGTTGGCCTCCATGAGAGTGGTTTGTCCTCGCTTCACCAGATCGAGCGCCGCGGTGCGGATCAACTCGGCGCCGTCCGCCTGCGCCAGTTCCTTGAGGCGCCGCGCCGGGGCGCGCGTGACGATGGCCTCGCGCAGCTCGTCGTTGAGCACCAGAAGCTCACCGATGGCAACACGGCCTTTGTAGCCGGTGCCGCGGCATTGCGCGCAACCGCGTCCGGCGCTGTAGGTCCAGTCCGCCGTCAGCGGCAATATCAGTCCCGATTGCTCCAGCAGCTCGGCCGAGGGCTGCACGCGCTCCGCGCATTGCACGCAAATGACGCGCACCAGCCGCTGCGCCAGAATGCCGTTGAGCGCAGACACGAACGCGTAGGCGTCGACTTGCATGTGCGCGAAGCGGCCCAGTACGTCGAATACGTTGTTCGCGTGCACGGTGGTAAATACCAGATGGCCGGTGAGCGCCGACTGGATCGCGATCTGCGCTGTCTCGGGGTCGCGAATTTCGCCGACCATGATCTTGTCCGGGTCGTGGCGCAAGATCGACCTGAGGCCGCGCGCAAACGTGAGGCCCTTCTTCTCGTTGACCGGAATCTGCAGCACGCCAGGCAGCTGGTATTCGACCGGGTCTTCGATGGTGACGATTTTGTCGTAACCGGTGTTGACCTCGGTGATTGCGGCGTAGAGGGTGGTGGTCTTGCCGCTGCCGGTGGGACCGGTGACCAGCAGCATGCCGTAAGGAAGCTGCGCCAGACGCCGCAGGCGGCGCACGATGGTGCGGTCGAACCCGAGGCCGTCGAGGCTGAGCCCGTTGAGTTCGTCAGTCAGCGTCTGCTTGTCGAGGATGCGCAGCACCGCGTCCTCGCCATGCACGCTCGGCATGACCGACACGCGAAAATCAATCGGCCGCCCCTTGAGCGCGAGCTTGAATCGGCCGTCCTGCGGGACGCGGCGCTCCGCGATGTCGAGTTCGCTCATCACCTTGATGCGCGAGATCACCTGCTCGCAGAGATCGGCACCGCCGAGCGTCGCGATGGACACCAGCACGCCGTCGACGCGGTAGCGCACCGCAAGTCCGCCGGGGCGCGTCTCCAGATGGATGTCGCTGGCTCCCATCTTCAATGCGTCGTACACGGTGGAGTGCACGAGCTTCACGACCGGACTCGAGTCGGCGCTGATGGTCGCGAGCGACAGATTCTCGACATCGCTGTCGACCGTGCGTATGCCTGCGCCGGCGACGGAGGCCACGTCCATGGCTTTGAGATCTTGCTCGTGCTTTGCGATGAATGCCGTGATCTCGCCGGTCGCAGCCAGGTACCAGGAGAATTCCGCTTGCACCTTCAATTCCAGCCAGGCGCGAAGTGCCGTATCGAAGGGATCGCCGATCACGGCCAGGTTCTCGTCGCCGCGGCGCACGATCACGCAGCCGCGCCTGGAGCAATCGGCCACTCCGAGGAGCTCGAAGGCTGGGACGAGTTCCATCAACTCCGACCCCTCGAGCACCGGGTAGCGCAGCTTGGCGCCCAGCGCGAGCGCGAGGGCTTCGCCGTCCAGGCCCGAGTTTTCGGCGAGCGCCGTCATCACGGAGTGCGGCGCGTCGCCGGCCGACTCCATCGCCGCCTGCAATACCTCGTCCGACAATTCCGGCGGCAAGGGCGCCTGGGTTTGCTCCGACATGATCTTCGGCGAGGCGTTCATCGGATGCTGCCCGCCAGCTCGAAGATGGGGAAATACATGAGCACCACGATGCCGCCGATGAGCAGACCGATGACGGTCATCATCACGGGTTCGATCAGGCGCGTGGCGACGTCGACCCAGCGCGACAGCTCGGCATCGTAGAACGAAGCCACGCGCTCCATCATCTCTCCCATGTTGCCGCTGCGCTCGCCGACCCGCAGCATCCGCTCGGCCACCGGGGTCGTGAGACCGTGCAGGGTCAGCGAATCGGTCAAGGATTTGCCATGGCGCACATCCCGGGTCGCGGCCGCAAGCCGCGGTTGAGCGGCCGCCGCGAGCAGCCCCCGAGTCATGTCGAATGCCGTGACCACGGGCAAGCCGCCGTGCAGCAGCATGCCGACCGTGCGGTATAGGCGCGCCAGCATGTACAACTGCATCTGGTGGCGGATGGCCGGGATGCGCGCGATGGTGCGGCCCGCCGCCGCGCGCGCGGACGGCCGCACCACGACATTGGCGACGGCGGCTACGAACATTAGAAACACGATCAGCACGGCGAGCCCGTGCGCCTCCAACAGCCGGCCCCAGTGCATGAGAAGTCGGGATGCGAAGGGCAAATCGCCGCCGATTTCCTCGTAGATACCGGAGAAGCGCGGCACGACGTAGGCCACCAGGAACAGGACGACGAGCACGCCGACGCCGAGCAACACCGAGGGATAGATCGACGCATTGATGAGCTGCTGCTTCAGCAGGTCGATTCGCTCTTGATATGTCACGAAGCGCTTCAACGCTTCCGGAATCGAGCCGCTGCGCTCGCTGGCGCGCACCGTCGCGACATACAGCGTTGGAAAGCTGCTGGGAAATTCACCGAGCGCAACCGAGAGGCTGAGGCCCTCATGAAGCCGCCCGCAGATGCCGTCGAGCACATTGCGCACGGCCGGATCGCGCTCTTTCTCGGTCAATGCTTCGATGGCCTCCACCAAGGAGAGTCCGGCATCGAGCAGCGCCACGAGTTCGTTGGTGAAGGGCACCAGCGCGAGTTTCGCGCGCCGGCGCGACAGCTTCAGGCGCGACGTCTCGATCGACAGAATCCTGAGGCCGCGCGCCACCGCCTGGCGCCGCGCGTCGGACTCGTCGGCCGCATCCATTTCCTGGGTGGAGATGCCGCGAGCGGAATCGAGCCCTGTGATGCGATAGCGCATCGTTACCAGTTGGTGACGTCGGCGTCTTCGCCGGTTCCGCCGGGACGGCCATCCTTGCCATAGGACATGAGATCGAAATCGTTGTGTGTGCCCGGCTGCGCGTACACATACGGCCTGCCCCAAGGGTCCATGGGCACGCCCTTCTTGAGATAAGGACCGGACCAATTCTGCTCGCCGCTGGGGGCGGTGGTGAGCGCCTGCAATCCTTCCTCGCTGGTCGGGTAGCGGCCCACGTCGATGCGGAACTGGTCGAGCGCCTTGTCGAGCGCGTCGATCTGAGCCTTCGCGACCTTCACTTGCGACTTGCCGACCTGTGCGAAGTAGCGCGGCGCCACGAAGCCGGCCAGCAGTCCGATGATGACCATCACGACGAGCAGTTCGAGCAGCGTAAAGCCGCTGGTGGCAAAAACCCGTGACTTGTTTTGACGACGCATGGACCTGGCTTCCGGCAGTGGCGCCGTCGATGAGACGGACCGTGTGAAATATCTTGCAGCTCTTATGGCGCTGACGACAGTCGGCAGTTGAGGGTGCTTGCGCGCGTACTTCTCGGTAGCGAAAACTAGGGTTTCACCGTAGACACGGTCTCACCCGGCGCTTCAGTGAATGCTTTCGCTGGCCAACTGCGCCGCATGGCCGGCGGCCACCGGCCACTTGAGTTGGACGATAGTGCCCTGGCCCAGCGCGCTCGACACCTCGCAGCACCCGCCGGTGCGTGCGGCGCGCTCGCGCAGACCCATCAGGCCCCTGGCGCCCAGGGCGGGGCTCCAGTCGCTATCGATGGTAAAGCCTGCCCCATCGTCTCGGATCGCCACTTCGAGCACGCCCTCCGTGATGCGCATGGAGACCCGCACTCGCTGCGCCGCAGCGTGACGGGCGACGTTGTTGAGTGATTCCTGCACGGCGCGAAACACATGAGTGACCAATACCGGAGGGATGTCGGTATCCAAGACGCCGATGTCGGTTTCCACATCGATCCCGCGATAGACGTCCTGCCAATCGCGGCACAGGCCGCGTACCGCCGAGGCGGCGCCCAGGTCGTCCAGCATGGCCGGCCGCAGGTTCATCGAGATGGTGCGGACTTCTTCCATCAGTTGTTGCACGCGCCGGATCGCGACCTCGACGACATCCGAAGCTTCTTCCGTGTCCTCGCGGCCAACCAGCAGCTGCGCGCGTTCCAACGAGTACTTGATTGCGCTCAGCGTCTGGCCGACCGAGTCGTGCATTTCCTGGGCTATGCGCTTACGTTCGGCTTCCTGGGCGGTCATCAGCCGCTCGGACAACGCCTCGAGATCGCGCGTCGAGCGTCGCAGCAATTTTTCAGCCTCGCGGCGGCGGCCCACCTCGCCGCGCAGAGAACCGTTCGTGGCCACGAGCTCCTGCGTACGCGCGGCGACTCGCTCTTCCAAAGTGCGGTTGAGCGACCGTAATTCGCGTTCCGCACTGCGTAGCGAAGTGACGTCCGTCACGATGAAGACGATCCGCGGCGAGCGGCCGCGGTGCCCTCCCCGTCCCTGCACGGTATCGGCATTCAGAGACACGCTCAAATCGAGGGACGATACGGGATCAGCGATTTCAAAGCTCGCGCGCGGCACGCGGCGCAGCTCACCAATCGCAGCCGTGAGAGAAGCACTCAGCAGACAATCCTCTCCGGAACAGGACTGATGCAAAAGAGCGTGCAGAGTGCATCCGATGGCGCCCCGGACGGGCCCCAGCTGCCAGCGCTCGACGGCGCGGCTCACGCGAACCACGCGCCACCGAGCATCCAGCAACCCGACGATTTCGGGCAGGGAGTCCGCGGTATGCTCCCATTCGAGCTTCGCACGATAAATTGCCGCCAGGGTGCGCGCGCGTCCGTAGCCGCGGATCGCTGCGCTGGCGGCAAGCAGCCGCCGCGTGATCTCGACCGCCGCTTCTCGCGCCTCGGCTTCCGCCGGCGCCGCCCGGGCGACGAACATCAGCCCGTAGAGTGATCCGCCGGCGTCGGGAACCGCTGCGCAAAAAGCCTGCCAGCGGCCGCCGGGAGATTCGGCGCCGAGGAGTGCGCGGCCCTGCACGGTGCGCTGCACGACGCGATCGGAGCAGCGCAAAGCCTCATCCAGCAATGGGACGTCCTTCAGACGCATGCCGCGCGCAGCCCACGCCTCGGGAACGTTGGCACCGCCGACGACGCGCGCCGTGCCGTTGGTCGGGTGGCGCTCGAACAGAACGACGGTGCACTCGGGGAACAGCTCGACGAGCACGCGGGCGGCCGTGCCCGCCAGCGCATCCATCGTCAGCGCGGAGCGGCTTGCTTCGCTGATCTGGGTCACGAGGCTGACCATCCGCTTCACAGTGCATGTTCCTTCGGCCGCATCACACCAGTCTGCCGCCGCCGGCGCACATCAGACAGTGGGCCGGCTGGGGAGCCCGGATGCGAAGAATCACGTAGACGGAAGTAGGGTTTTTCGGTAGGGGTTCGCTGGTATGCCGTTCGATAATTCTCGATACAGCGCCAGCACCGCGGGCACATAGGCCTGAGTTTCGGCAAATGGCGGAATGGTGCGCCCGTGACGATCGACCGCGTCTTCGCCGGCGTTGTAGGCCGCCAGGGCGAGTTCCAGATCGTTGCCGTAGCGCTTCAACAGGTCTTTCAGATAACCGGCGCCGCCGCGCACGTTCTCGGCAGGATCGAACGGTCGCTGCACGCCATAGCGCTTGGCGGTGGCGGGCCGCAACTGCATCAGCCCCTGTGCCCCCTTGCGCGACACGGCCCGCGGATCGAACGCCGACTCGATAGCGATCACCGCGCATAGCAGTGCCGGTTGCAGCTCCGCGCGTCGCGCCACATCGTCGATGAGCGCCGAATACGCCGCGGCCCGGCGTTTTACCTCGTTGCCGGCGAGGTTCAGAACTTGGGGTCGGAGCGCGGGGTCCATCGGCTCGACCAGTAAGGGTCGGTAGCGCGGGTCAACGGGCACGTTGGAGTAGTGCGCGCCTCCGTCCGGGTCGAAATAGGCATAGATATCCGCATACGCCGCGGCCGTTCCGGCTCCGCTGACCAAGACCGCCATCCCCAGCACGCAAGGAACTCGCATGGGGCGAGACTAGGGAGGGTTGACGCGCTCGCCTAGTAGGTCGAGTAGGTAGGGGTTGCTGCGTACTAAAAATGAGACGTACGTCACGGTCGCAACTCTGCGATACATGATTTTGTCTCATCCGTACCGTGAACGCATGTAGGATTAGGTATAAGGTCATGTCGGCGAATGACTACACCTAAATGCATTAACCAAAAAAAATGGATTCCCCTAAGGAGTTTCGGATGATGGACGGCACGGATGATTTGGGAGTAACCAGCATCAGGAGCGCCGCGATTCGGATACCGATCTGCGCGGCCACCCCGGCACGTATCGTACTGGTCGATGACCATGCCATTCTCCGGGAGGGATTGATCGCTTTGTCGGAAATGGAGCCGGATCTCAAGGTCGTCGGGCAGGCCGGAACGACCGCCGAGGGCTTGGCCGTTGCCATGGCCACTCGTCCCGACCTCATCATTACCGATCTTTCACTGGCGGGAACGACGGGCATGCAGGGAATCGTCGAATTCCGCGAACGATGCCCGGATTCTCGCGTGCTCGTGCTGACCATGCATGACAGCGAAGAATATATCCGCGCGGCTCTCTCCGCGGGCGCCCTGGGCTATGTGTTGAAAGATGCCACGCGCGCTGAACTGGTCCATGGCGTCAGGGCCGTCCTCGCCGGACAACGCCACCTGTGTCCGCGGTCCTCCGCTCGAGTCGTCTGCAGCTATCTCGGCGAACGCCAGCCCGTGCCTGCCGTTGCCAGCGGCGTAACCGGCCGTGAGCGCCAGATTCTCGCCATGATCGCGGGCGGTTGGTCGAACAAGCGCATCGCGCGCGACTTGCAACGCAGTGTGAAGACGGTGGAAAAACACCGCTCCAATCTCATGCGCAAGCTGTCTCTGCATAACGTGGCCGAACTCACCCGCTTCGCATTCCAGAATGGAATGCTGGGCGTCGAACGAGAAGCCGGCGAGAGTCGCCCTTAGCCCGCCGGTAAGCCGCAGGCTTTGCCGCCCGGCAACGATACGACCATACGGGCAACGATACGGGCTAAAAAAAACCCCCACCAGCATACGCCGGTGGGGGTTTTTCGTTTTCTTCAAATCAAGAGCCTGGCAGTGACCTACTTTCACATCGACAAAGTCGACACTAGCATCGGCGCAGAGCGTTTTCACTTCCGAGTTCGAAAAGGGATCGGGTGGTTCCCACTCGCTATGGCCGCCAGGCAAACCGGTCGCAACGGGGGCTAGTCATGTCTAGCCCCCGCCACTAATTCGCACAATTTGTTTCGATGCTTGGTCGCATTCAAGTCATCAATTGATACCCACACACGATTCGACGTTAGGCAAATCGCTTGGGTGTTATATGGTCAAGCCTCACGGGCAATTAGTACTGGTTAGCTAA
>DASYFQ010000080.1:0-3363 GCA_036498345.1 Steroidobacteraceae bacterium | reverse complement strand
AATCTCATGCTGCAGTGGTGCAATCCCGACCTGGTCTTCGCGGAGTTCCGCCGCGTGCTCGCGCCGCACGGACTGCTGACATTCACAACCTTGGGTCCGGACACGCTGCGCGAACTGCGCAGCGCGTGGACAGAGGTGGATGCGCGCACCCACGTGCATCAATTCATCGATATGCACGACCTCGGCGATGCGCTGGTGCGCGGCGGTTTCGCATCGCCGGTTCTGGATGTGGAGCGGTACACCCTGACTTACGCCGATGTGCGGCGGGTTGCCGCGGACCTCAAGGCCACCGGCGCCCGCAATGCGACCATGGGTCGAGCCCGGGGCCTCACCGGACGGCGGCAGTTCGCGGCGTTCCAGGCCGCCTACGAGGCCTACCGGCAAGAGGGCCGCTTGCCGGCCACATACGAAGTGGTTTTTGGCCACGCCTGGACTCCTGATGCCGGGGTGCGGCGCGGCGACCGAGACGGCGCCAGCGTCTCGCTCGACGACATCAAGCAGCAATTGCGCGCTCGGCGCCGTCCATGACGCGGGCCTGGTTCATCACCGGAACCGACACCGGTGTCGGCAAGACCCGGGTCGCCGGCGCCCTGTGTCGTGGCTTGGCCGCCCGGGGCACCCGTGTCGCGGGGATGAAACCGGTGGCGTCGGGCTGCACGCTCACGTCGGAGGGACTGCGCAATGACGACGCTCTCGCGCTTCTCGCGGCAATGAATGTGCGCGCCCGATATTCCGACGTGAATCCGTATGCCTTTGCGCCGGCCATCGCGCCGCATATCGCGGCCCGCGAGGCGGGAGTCGACATCGATTTCGCCGTGCTCGACCGAGCCTATGAACGCCTGCGTATGCAGAGCCAGGCCCTGATCGTCGAGGGTGCCGGCGGTTGGCTGGCGCCGCTCGACTCATCGCGCGCATTTGCGGATCTTGCGGTTCACTGGCGCTTGGACGTCGTTCTGGTCGTCGGCATGCGCTTAGGCTGCCTGAATCATGCGCTGCTGACGGCGGAAGCCATCGAACGCCGCGGTTTGCGCCTGTGCGGCTGGGTCGCTAATGCAATCGATCCGACGATCCTGCGCCTGACGGAAAACATTTCGAGCCTCGAGAGCCGGATTTCGGCGCCCTGCCTCGGAATTTTTCCTTTCGAGCCGCGAGCCGAGCCGGAGACACTGCCGCAGGCCCTCGCGGTCGATGCATTGATGGCTTGAGCTGAGTTATCCTAGGGCATGGAACAGCGCATCGAACTCGCGCCGAATTGTTCGTTGAAGCCCGCAGGCGCCATGCTTTTCTTTGCCTCTACATGCCTGTTTTCGCTGGCTTTTTCCTTATTTTTTGTGTTCCAAGGTTTTTGGCCGGTGCTGCCGTTCTGGGCCCTGGAAATGCTGGTGTTGGGGTTATCCCTGAAGGCCAGCATGCGGCGTGGGACATACACGCAAACGGTGCTGATCACGGACTCGCAAATCAGCCTCGTGACCCGTTCGCGGCGCGGCGAAGCAAAACAGGAGTTTGCTCGGCATTGGGCGAAGGTTAGACTTCGCAGTCCGCCGCGGCGCCACGGCACGAGCCAGCTGACCATCGAGAGCCGCGGACGGGCTTACGAAGTGGGCAGCTTCCTCACCGAGGAAGACCGCTATCAACTGGCGGAGCGTTTACGTTATTTGGTGGGCGGCATGAACGAGTCGCCACCGCTTGAAATCGATAGAACTGAGGGGATCCGTTTAGATGAGCGTTACCAGAGGCGACAATGACGACAGCACTTCTCGGCCAACCGGCTTCGCCTGGGCCAGAGCGCTCTGCCTAGCCGCCTTAGGGTTGGCGGCCCAAGCCGAAGCGAACACGTCGAACGGCTACAACCTGCCCCTCGGGGTCACCTCCTTGAGCCGGGATATCTACGCTTTGCACATGGAGGTGTTCTGGATCTGCGTCGGCATCGCGGTGGTGGTATTCGGGGTGATGATTTATGCCCTGGTGAAATTCCGCCGTTCTCAGGGCGCCATACCCGACACGACCTTACTGCATAGCACCACGGTCGAGATCGTTTGGACCGTCATTCCGGTGGTGATCCTGGTGGTGATGGCGATTCCGGCCGCGAAAGTCATTCTCATGATGGAGGACACGCGCAATTCGGAACTCTCGATCCGGGTCACCGCCTATCAGTGGAAGTGGCAGTATCAATACATGGACGCGGCCGAGGGGGTTGATTTCTTCTCGACGCTCGCGCGCGACTCGAATTTCGCGCGAGAGCTGCATTCCGGCATCGACCCGAAGACGGTGCCGAACTATCTCTTGGAAGTCGATAAGCCCATGGTGATCCCGAGCGGCACCAAGGTGCGCTTACTGCTGACCTCCCAGGATGTGATCCACGCATGGTGGGTGCCCGATTTCGGCGCCAAGCGCTCCGCCATCCCGGGATTCGTCAATGAATTGTGGTTCAGGGTCGATCCCGGCAAAGAAGGCATCTATCGCGGGCAATGCGCCGCGCTGTGCGGCCGCGACCATGGCTTCATGCCCATCGTCGTGGATGTGCGTACTCCCGACGATTTCAAGAAATGGGTCGAGGAGCAGAAGGCGGCACTGAAACAGGCGGCGGCGCCGGGCGGCGTACCGCCGCGCTCCGCGCAAGTATTGTCGAACTAGTCACTTTGTTAAGTACTGCACTTTACACATAGAGAGCAATTGCACCATGGCCCAGCACCGCGCGAGCGACACCGCTCACCACGACGACCATCACGATCAGCCTGCGACGGGCATCAAGCGATGGCTGTTTGCCACCAACCATAAAGACATCGGCACCATGTACTTGGTGTTCAGCCTGATCATGTTTTTCATCGGCGGCGCAATGGCGATGGTCATTCGGGCGGAACTGTTTCAACCCGGGCTGCAGCTGGTCGATCCGGTGTTCTTCAATCAGATGACGACCAATCATGCACTGATCATGATCTTCGGCGCCGTCATGCCGGCATTCGTCGGACTCGCCAATTGGATGATCCCGCTGCAAATCGGCGCGCCCGACATGGCATTGCCGCGCATGAACAATTTCAGTTTCTGGATTCTCCCATTCGCGTTCACCCTGATGCTGTCGACGCTGTTCGTGCCGGGCGGAATGGCGGCCGGCGGTTGGACCCTCTATCCGCCCCTGTCCTTGCAGACCGGCGATAGCTTTCCCATGCTCATCTTCGCGATTCATATGATGGGCGCCTCCTCGATCATGGGCGCCATCAACGTGATCGTGACCATCATGAACATGCGGGCTCCCGGCATGAATTTGCTGAAAATGCCCTTGTTCTGCTGGTCGTGGCTGATTACCGCCTACTTGCTGATCGCGGTGATGCCGGTGCTGGCCGGCGCGGTGACCATGCTGTTGAC
>DASYFQ010000079.1:0-39913 GCA_036498345.1 Steroidobacteraceae bacterium | reverse complement strand
GGATTCCAGGCGCGACACGGCTAGAGCGATGATGCCGAGAACCATGATCAGAACGACGGCGAATGCCAGCCCCAATCTCGTCCCAATCTTCAAGTTGCCCAGAAACATCGTGTCCTCCTCGTTTTTTGGCGCAGGGCGCGGGGGCCGCAGGGCCGCTCCACTGCGGAAGGCTTCGTTTTGGCGCTCCTGGCTGCTGTTCTCATCGGCTGCGCGGCTTCCGGAACGCGTCGTTCCCTCGCTCACGGAGCATTGGCAAAACCGGTGCACCCTGCATGCGCCTGCGCGTGCCGTCAGACTGATTAAGGTAAATTAGCAGTGCAGATTGAGTCCCAGCAGTGCGTGGGTACCGAAATTCCGCTGTTCGAGTGTGATGCGCTTCGCAGCGGCAGACCCGCGCCGTTCGGCCTTACAGCAAACGACCGGGGATTCCCTAAGGCGGGGCGCGAGCGGCGATGCTCAACAGAATCAGCGTTGCCGCCACGCAGAGGTAGGCGAACAAATTGCCCACGGCCACGTACACGGTATGCCCGCCCGCCATCCAGGGGGCCGCGACCACGACGCCATCCTCGGCGCGGGGGTTGCGGTAGGGATCGTTGGCGTAGGATTTCTGCACCAGCCGGCCGTTGGGATCGATGAGCGCGGAAACCCCGGAATTGACGGCACGCACCATGCTCACGCGCAGCTCGACGCTGGCAAACACCGCGAGCGCCAGGTGTTCCCACGGCTCGGTCTCGGCACCAAACCATGAATCGCTGGTCAGATTGACGAGAAGGTTGGGATGCAGCTGCCCGACACCGCGCACGAATCCCTGCAAGATGTCTTCGTAGCAAATCACCGGGCCGAGTTTCCAGTCTTGACCCCCGGGCCCATGCAGTGTGAGCACCCCCGGTCCCTTGCCCGCGGTGAATCGGCCGGTGCCGGGCGGCAGGAACTTCCGCAACCAGGGAAAAGTCTCGACGCCGGGAATGTATTCGCCGAACGCGAGCAGCCGCACCTTGTCGTAGCGGCCCGCCGCCCGTCCGTCGCGGTCGAGAAGAATGGCGGAGTTGAACGCGTCCTCGCGCGTCACGTCGACCATCTCGGCGCCGATGACGACCGGCACGCTCAAACCCCGGCGAATCATGCCCAAGGACTCGGGCGCGAAGTCGGCGGCGAAATTGTTCGGCAACGCCACGGGGTAACTCCCCTCGCTCCATACCACGAGCTGCGCGCCGGCTTGTTGCAGACGACGGGATTCCGCCTGCAAGGCGCCCAACTGGCGTATGGCCTCGTCGCGAGAGAATTCACCGTTCGCCGTATAGGCAAAATTCGGCTGGACCAATCCGACCTTCATTCGCGGCGCCCGGGCCAAGGTCCCGTCCACTTGGTGCATGCGCACCGCCCCGAATACCAAGGCCGCCGCCAGCAGAGCCGCAGCCGAGAGCGCCGGGTAGCGCGCGGCGCGGCCGTCCACTGCCAGGTCATAGAGCGCGCCGTTGACCAGCATCAGCAGGGCGGTCACCCCGAGAGGTCCGGTGAGTTCGGCGATTTGGATGACGAGCGGCTGCCAGGCTTGGGAGATCCACTGGCCGCAAGGAAATAATTGCGGCACCACGAGTTCGCAGCTGACCATGGCAATAGGCGCAAGCACCGTCATCGGCACACGGCGTCTCCGTCGAATGCCGCAGACGATTCCGGTGAACAGCAGGAAGATGATGGCGCGCGCCGCGCAAAACACCAGGAATACCAGCGCCGCTCCCCACCAGGGGAAGTCCGCGAAGCGCTGCGTCACGTCGATCAGCCAGTAAAAGCCGCCCGCGGTCTCGACGACTCCGGCCCACCAGCCGAGGATGAGCGCCTGTTTGAATGTGGGGGCCCGCTCGATGGCGAACAGCATGGGGACCGCCGCGACCCAGGCCAGGGCGGATAGATCGAAGGGTGTCACCGCCAGGAACCAGAGGCACCCGCTCAAGGTGACGAGGCCAAACGCGCCGTAGAAATTGAGCTTAAGCATCGTTAATCCAGGGTCAATGCAGTACACGGCCGCAGGGCTGTCGGGTATTCTGACGCCCAATCATGCAAGAAAGATACGAACCTGCCGCCGTCGAGGCGGACGCCCAACGTTATTGGGATCAAGAGCGCTGCTTCGAGGCCAAAGAGGACAGCACCCGCGAGAAGTATTATTGCCTGTCCATGTTTCCCTATCCAAGCGGCCGCTTGCACATGGGGCATGTGCGCAACTACACCATCGGCGACGTACTCTCGAGATTCATGCGCATGAACGGCAGAAACGTTCTGCAGCCCATGGGTTGGGATGCTTTCGGTTTGCCCGCCGAGAATGCGGCCATGGCCAATCGGGTGCCGCCCGCGAAGTGGACCTTCGACAATATCGCCTATATGAAGGCGCAGCTCAAATCCTTGGGGTTCGCCTTGGATTGGAGCCGAGAACTCGCCACTTGCACTCCCGAGTACTACCGATGGAATCAATGGCTGTTCCTGCGCATGTTGGACATGGGCATTGCCTACCAGAAGACGGGGGTGGTCAATTGGGATCCGGTCGATAAGACCGTGCTCGCCAACGAGCAGGTGATCGATGGCCGCGGCTGGCGCACCGGCGCGCCGGTCGAGAAGCGTGAAATCCCGATGTACTACCTCAAGATCACGGCCTATGCCGAGGATTTGCTCGACTCGTTGAAGGAAATGCCGGATTGGCCGGAACGAGTGCGCGCCATGCAGGCCAACTGGATCGGCAAGAGCGTGGGCGTGCGGTTGGGGTTTCCACACGACATCGAGGGGCCGGGCATATTGCATGCATTTACCACGCGCGCGGACACGCTCATGGGCGTGACGTTCTGCGCGGTGGCGCCCGAACATCCGCTCGCGGCCCATGCGGCGCGCTCGGAGCCCAAACTCGCGGCCTTCATCGAGGAATGCAAGCGCGGTCCGGCCATCGAATCGGAACTCGCGACTCAAGAGAAGAAGGGCATGGCGACCGGCCTCAGCGTGCGCCATCCGTTGAGCGGCGAGCCCGTACCGGTCTGGGTCGGCAACTATGTGCTCATGAGCTATGGCGACGGCGCGGTCATGGGAGTGCCCGCGCATGATGAGCGGGATTTCGAGTTCGCTAAAAAATATCATTTGCCGATCAAGCCGGTCATCGACGTGGCGGGGCGCGAATATTCCTTGGAGTCGTGGCAGCCGTGGTATGCGGAGCATGGCCGCTGCATCAATTCCGGGGTGTACGACGGTTTGACGTTTCAAGCCGCCGTCGATGCCATCGCGGCGGATTTGAGCCGTCTGGGGTTGGGCGAGAAGCAAACCACCTGGCGCCTGCGCGATTGGGGGATTTCGCGTCAGCGCTATTGGGGCTGCCCCATTCCGATGATTCATTGCGGTGCATGCGGCACCGTACCCGTGCCGGACGAGCAGCTGCCGGTGGTATTGCCGGTGGATCTCGTGCCCGACGGCAGCGGCAACCCGCTGCTCAAGGACTCAGCCTTTCTGGCCGTGGCCTGTCCGCGATGCGGCGGCGATGCCCGGCGCGAAACCGATACCATGGATACCTTCGTGGACTCCTCCTGGTATTTCCTGCGTTTCGCCTGTCCTGACAATGACAAGGCGATGCTGGATTCGCGGGTTCAGTATTGGGCGCCGGTGGATCAATACATCGGCGGGATCGAACACGCGATCCTGCACTTGCTGTACTCGCGCTTCTGGACCCGCGTCATGCGCGAAATGCGCTTGGTTGCGTTCAAGGAACCGTTCGCGAACCTGTTCACGCAGGGCATGGTGCTGAACGAGGTGTTTTTCCGTAAGCAGGCAACGGGCCGTATCGAGTATTTCAATCCGGCCGACGTCGAGAAACTGACCACGGACAGCCGGGCGATCCTCCGCGCCGACGGGCTTCCGGTGGAATCGGGCGGCGTGGTCACCATGTCGAAGTCGAAAAACAACGGCGTCGATCCGCAGGCATTGGTGGATGAATTCGGCGCCGACACCGCGCGGTTGTTCACGATGTTCGCCGCGCCGCCCGAACAAACCCTGGAGTGGTCGGACGAGGGCGTGCAGGGCGCCTATCGATTCATCAAGCGTCTCTGGAAGGCGGTGCACGATCACGTGTCGCAGGGTGCGCCGCTGCCGCTCGACCGAGCGGCCCTGAACGACGGGCAGCGGGCGATCCGCCGGCAGGCGCATCAGACCCTGGCGAAGATCACCGACGATATCGGCCGCCGCCGGACCTTCAATACCGCGATTGCCGCGGCCATGGAGCTATTGAACGCATTGGCGAAGTATCCGCAGAGCTCCCCGCAGGACCGCAGTGTGATGCAGGAGGCGCTGGAGATCGCGGTGCTCGGACTCTCGCCCATCATCCCGCATGTGACCCATGCGCTGTGGCACGCCCTGGGGCACGCGACGGCGCTGATCGATGAGCCCTGGCCCCCGGTCGATGCCGCGGCGCTGCAAACATCGTCGATTTCGATGGTGGTGCAGGTCAACGGCAAGCTGCGCGGCCATATCACCGTGGCCGTCGGCGCCGATGAGGCTGCGGTGCGGGCTGCGGCGTTCGGGGACCCCCACGTGCAAAAGTTCATCGGCACGTCCGAGGTGCGTAAAGTCATCATCGTGCCGGGTAAGCTCGTCAACATCGTGGTGTAATCGCACCGTGGCTATAGTGAACGGTCGCCGTTGGAATTTGCGCAGCGTAGAAATGCGCCGCACGGGCCGCATGGGCAGCGTGCCCCGCGGGCTGGGCGCCATTGCGGCACTCGGCGGCACGCTGGCGTTGACGGCGTGCGGCTTTCGGCTGGCGGGCAGCGATCCTCTGCCGGGCGTTCTGGCGCGCCCCTATCTATCGCTCAAGGATCCCTACACCGATTTCTCGCGCGAGTTCGAACACCAGCTCAATAATGCGGGCGCCGCTCCGCAGGCCTTGCGCGCGAACTCCACCGCGACCATCGATGTGACCAAGGACCTGGTTGTGCAGCGCACTTTGTCGGTGTCGGCGCAGAATATTCCGACCGAGTACGAACTCACCTACACGGTCACTTTTGCCGTTGAGGGACCCGACAAGGAGTTGCTGGCCCCGCAGACCATCAGCCTGTCGAAGGACTATAGCTTCGAGGAGAACGTGCTGCTGGCAAAGGAGCATGAAGCCGATATTCTGCGGCAGCAAATGGCGCGCGACCTGGTATCCATTGCGATGCGCCGGCTCACGAGCTTGAAGTAAGGGATCGGTGCGGTAGCGGCGTGCTGTTGGTCAACGCCATCGATCGGTTGAGTCTCGAGCTCCTCTTGGATCGCTACGGTTTGGAATTGCGGCTGGTGGCACCTGGAGAAGTCATCCCTGGATCGTATTGGGGCGAGCGCGAGGCGGGGCTGATCGGCGCGAGGATCTTCGCGCGGCTCGATACGCCGCTGCACTCCGTGCTGCATGAGAGCGCGCATTTCATCTGCATGACTCCGGAGCGGCGCGCCGGATTGGATACGGACGCGGGCGGAGACGACGCGGAAGAAACTGCGGTGTGCTACCTGCAAGTGGTTCTGGCGGAGTCGCTGCCGAATATTAGCCGGGAGCGCATTTGCCGCGATATGGATGACTGGGGCTACAGCTTCAGACTCGGGAGTGCGGCGACTTGGTTTGCCACGGACGCCGACGATGCGCGTGACTGGCTGATGCGCCACGGGCTGCTCGATTCGCAGGGAGATATCACCTATGCGTGCCGTTGAGCCGGGCCGCATGTCGCGCCGCACCGCGCTTGCCGGATTGACCGCCATGCTGGCGACCGGCTGCGGACGACTGGGGTTCATGGCCGCCAACGTGCCCGCCGCCTTTGGCGCCCATCGGCGTCACCCGGATATTTCCTATGGTGCGGATCCGCAGCATCGCCTGGACGTGTACGCGCCCAACAGCGGTCCCGTGGAACCTCGTCCCATGGTCGTCTTCTGGCACGGCGGCCGTTGGACCTTCGGCGACAAGGTGGACTATCGATTCGTCGGCGCCGCCTTGGCCGAGTTGGGCTATGTGGCCGTGCTCCCGAATTACCGGCATTACCCCGAGGTCAAAATGCCGGGCTTCATGGACGATGCCGCGCGCGCAGGCCGATGGGCGGCCGCGCATGCCGGCGAGTATGGGGCGGACCCGCAACGCCTGTACTTGATGGGGCACTCCGCGGGCGCGCACATAGCCGCGCTGGTGACGCTCGACGCGAGATATTTTGCCGCAAGCGCGCAGCCCGCGCCGCCTATTGCAGGAGTGATCGGATTATCCGGGGCGTATGATTTCTTGCCGCTTCGCGAGGCCGACGTGCAAGACATGTTCGGGCCGCCGCAGAACTATCCGGACTCGCAGCCCATCAATTTCGTGCGTTCCAACGCGCCGCCCATGCTGTTGGTCCACGGTCTCGAGGACGATACGGTATCGCCCAAGAATTCACGCAATCTCGCGGTCGCGCTGAGTGCCCGCGGAGTTCCGGTCTCGCTCAAGCTGTATCCCAAGGGGTCGCACGCCGATACGGTGGCGGCACTGAGTTTGCCGGCGCGCGGACGCGCCCCGACGCTCGCCGACATCGAGGCATTCGTCCAAAATCTATCGGCGCAAAGTCAATTTTGAGCTATCGCTCGAGCAATAGCGATAGCTCGAACAATAGCTCGAGCTTTAGGCGGCGTTGGCCGCCGCCGGCGCCGCCAACGCGTAGCAGCGGCCGAAGCGATTCGCGAGGAACGCCGGCAGCTTGATGTCTTCTTGCCGGATGAGCCCGGACTGCGGCAGCGTGCCCGCGCACAACATGTCGAGCACGGCGCAAATGCCGCCCGCCGTGGTGATCTGGATGGCGCTGCGCACGCGGCCGCCCAACGGCGCCGCATAGATCTTGTTGGCATAGGTCTCTTGCATGAGCTGACCGCCACGCAAGCCGCTCACGGTCACGAACACGATCACGACGTCCTGCAGGGTGATCGGCACGGCATTCTCCAGAATATCCTTCAGGAGCTCGCGGCGATCACGCAGGCGCAGGTCGTTGAGCAGCGCCTTCATGATCGCTGCGTGGCCGGGATAACGGATGGTGCGGTAATTGAGATTGCGCACCCTGCCGGCGAGAGTTTCGCACAGAGTGCCGAGGCCGCCCGAGGTATTGAAGGCTTCGTACAAAACGCCGTCGAGAGAGAATTCTTCCAATTCCTCGAGCGGCTGCGTCTCGCGCAGCTGGCCGTTGACGATGGCTTCGCAGGGTTCGCAGTACTCGTTGATGACGCCGTCCGTGCTCCAGGTCAGATTGTAATTGAGCGCATTGGACGGAAACTTCGGCAGCGCCCCGACGCGCATGCGCACGTCCTGCAGCTCGTCGAAGCGCGAGGCCAAATCGCTCGCCACGATGGTGATGAAGCCCGGGGCCAATCCGCATTGCGGAATGAACGCGGTGCGCGCGCCTTCGGCGAGCTGCTTCACCGTACGGGTGCTGGCGACATCCTCGGTCAAATCCAGGTAGTGGGCACCGGCCGCCTTGGCCGCCTCGGCGATCAGCCGGGTCGCGTGGTAGGGCGCGGCGCTCAAAACGGCGAACTTGCCCGCCAATAACTTGCGCAAGGCCTCGCCCTGCGTGATGTCGGCGGCGATTTTGACGATCGGAGCCGCCGTTTCGAGGCGATCCAGCTGATGTTGCGAGCGGTCGACGACCGTTACCGAATAATCGCCGGACCCACCGAGCAGTTCCGCGATCATGGATCCAATTTTGCCTGCGCCGACGATAACGATGTCTTTCATGGGGCCCCCTGGTTGGCCGATATTTTTGATCGCTGGCCCTGCGAATGGTAGGAGCGTTTTAGACGTTTTTACGATATATTTACGGCATTACGTAGGGAAGAGACGGCAAATTGCCATGGATGCCATAGACGAGAAGCTGCTGCTGGCCTTGCGGGAGAACGGCCGCGCTTCCACCGCTCGATTGGCCCGGCTGGTGGGGCGCTCGCGCACCAGCGTCCAAAGTCGCATCGAGCGGTTGGAGAAGCAGGGCATCATCGCGGGCTACACGGCGCTCCTGGCGCCGGAGCACAGCCTAGGCGCGGTGCGCGCGCACGTCATGATCAAGGTGGGTCCGAAGGAAGCGCGCGCAGTCACCGCGGCGCTGCGCGCCATAGGCCAGGTGCGCGTGCTGCATTCCGTCAGCGGCGAGGTGGATCTCATCGCCGTTGCCGCCACGGCATCGGTTACCGAAATGGATCAAGTCATCGATCGCATCGGCGCATTGGACGGGGTGGAGCGGACTACCTCGTCGATCATCCTGTCGACCAAATTCGAGCGCTGACTCGACTAACCGGCTACGCGGCGAGGCGTTTCCGCGGAAACGCGCGCCAAGCCGACGCGCGAGCCGACATGCGTCCGAGGAGCGGGCGCTCTAGCCCCCGGATCGCGGCCCGCACTGGTGCGGCTGTACGCCCGGCAATAGGCGGCGGACCACATCGAATTCGATCGACGCCTCATTCAATATGTGCCAAGCCGTGGACACGACGATCAGATGATCTTCGGGGAACACGAGCAATCGCTGGCCGCCCATGCCGCGGGCGGCCCACGCCAGGCGCGCGGGCTCGCCATGGGGCAGCAGCCACCATTGGTAGCCGTATTTGAATCCCTCACCCGCATCGATTCTCGGCGTCAGCGATTCCTTGATCCAATCCGAGGTCATCAGCCGCCGCTCATTCCAGCGTCCGTCGTTGAGGTACAGCACCCCGATCTTCGCCAGGTCTTCGGCACGCAGGTACAAGCCGCCCTCCGTGTCCACGACCCCGAGCGGGGTGCGCTTCCAGAAGTAGTCGCGAATGCCGAGCGGCGCGAATAAATGGGCGTGAGCGTAATGCTCGATATCGGCGCCGGTTTCGCGCTGGAAGATGTACGCCAGCAATTCCGTCGCGCCGCTCGAATACGCGAATACGCTGCCCGGTTCGTCTTTCATCGGCCGATCGATGACGAATTGCACCCAGTCATCCGCGGCTTCCATCAAATCCGACGGGTTGGAGGGATCGTCGTACGGCAGATCCTCGTTCCAGTCCAACCCGCTGGTCATGGTCAGCAAGTCGCGCAAGGTCATGCGGCGCTTGCGTGCGTCGAGGTTCTTGACTTTGCTTTCGTCGAAATAATGCAGCACGGGCGTCGACAGCGGCGCTTTGAAGTCGCCGCGGCTCATGGCAATTCCGATGATCGCGGAGGTCACCGTCTTCGATACCGACTGCATGGTGTGCTCATCGGTGCCGTGATAGTAGGGATGCCATGCCGGATCGAAGTAGTTGTAACGCCCGGTCAGCCGCGCGTTCAGAGGACCTTTGGTATGCGCCTCCTTGTCGTAGGTGGCAGCGTAGTCATGGGGGTAGCGGCGGTCAAAAACCACCTCGCCGCACCGCATGACGAGCAGGCTGTCGACCAGCGGAAACTTCGCCGACGCAATGTCCGCGTCGAGCGATGCCAGCGCTCCCCGGTCGATCCCGAGCGATTCCGGCGTGGCGTGAACGGGATCCGCACCGATCGGAGCCGGGGCGGCGATGGCCGATCCGGCCAAGGCGCAGAAGAGTACGACGACTGGTAGGGCGGCCGGTCGCCCGAACCGCGGGGCGCGTAATTGCATTTGGGTCCTCGAGTGACTCTTAGGGTAGAACCGTCGCTTGCAGTTCTTTCGCACGCATCAATGCCTGCGCAAAGGTATCGATCACATTATGTTGTCCCACGTGAGTGATCACACCGCTGCGTTCCAGTTTGTACCGCACATTGGCCCGAAGCTCAACCAGCAGAACGGTCGCGCCGTGTCGCTTGAAGTCGGTGATGATCTCTTCGATCGCGAAGATGCCGGTGGCATCGACGAAGGGCACATTGCTCATTCGCAATATGAGCGTGGTGGCCGGACGCTGTATGTGCTCCAACGTGCGCTCGAGTTTCTCGGCGGCGCCGAAGAAGACCGGTCCCTCGATGCTGTAGACGACGATTCCGTTCGTCGCCGGTACCCCCGGCAAGCCCACCGGATCGGAATTGGCCGGCACATCGTTCTGTTGTTCGATGTTCACCGAATCTGCCATCCGACGCATGAAGAACAGCGCCGCGAGAATCACGCCCACGTTGACGGCGACGACGAGGTCGACGAACACGGTCAAGAAGAATGTCAGCAGCAAGATTCCGACATCGACTTTCGGAGCGCCGCGCAACAGGCGCACCACGTGCGGCAATTCGCTCATGTTCCAGGCCACCACGAATAGAATGGCCGACAGACAGCACAGCGGTATCGCGGAGGCGAGCGGCGCGAGCAGCAGGATCACCAGGATCAGAAACACGGAATGCACCATTCCGGCGAGCGGACCGGAGGCGCCGTTGCGTATATTGGTCGCGGTGCGCGCGATCGCGCCGGTGGCGGCGAATCCGCCGAACAGAGGCGCAAGGATGTTGGCGATACCCTGACCGATGAGTTCCTGATTGGAGTCGTGGCGGGTGCCGGCCATCCCGTCCGCAACCACGGCCGACAGCAGCGATTCGATCGCACCCAGCAATGCGATGGTGAACGCCGGACCCACCAGCGACAGAATCCGCGCCAGGTCCAGCGAGGGGATGGAAAATGCGGGCAGAGTGCGCGGAATTCCGCCGAAGGCAGAGCCGATCGTGGCAACCCCATGGAAGTGGAACACGGCCTGCACCACGGTGACCACGATCAGGGCGACCAGCGGCGCCGGAATGCGCCTCAGGTAGCGCGCGCCAATGGTTAGAATCGCGAGCGCGAGGAGGGCTAAACCGGCCGTTGCCGGATTGATGGTTGGCAGCGCCTCGAGGAGCGACCAGAGCTTCTGGTGGAAGCGCAACCCGGACGGGGCTGGGGTGAGACCCAAAAAATCCTTCCATTGGCCGACGAAGATGATGACCGCGATGCCGGCCGTGAAACCGACGATGACGGGATTGGGAATGTACTTGATCACGGCGCCCAGGCGCGCGAAACCAAATACCAGCAAGATCACTCCCGCCATCAGCGTGGCGATTTGCAAACCGGCGATGCCGTGCTGTGCGGTGATGATCGCGAGCACGGCAATGAATGCGCCGGTGGGGCCGGAAATTTGGACACGGGTGCCGCCGAAAACGGACGTCACCAGGGCCGCGACAATCGCCGTGTAGAGCCCTTGTTCGGGTCGGGCGCCGGAGGCAATGGCGAATGCCATCGCCAACGGGAGAGCGACGATGCCCACCACCACGCCGGCCAGCACATTGTTGCGGACGTGACCTCGCGACCACAGTCCGGCGGCCTTGGCTTGGAGCAGCGCAATCATTGTTGTAGCGTTATACGGGATTTGAGCCGAATTGATCCGTGCGGTGGGCGGCAGTTTGGTCTAGCGGCCTCCGCTCAGGCCGATCGAGTTCACCACCTTCGTGACGCCCTTGGCTTCGTGGGCGATCGATTCCGCCAGCTGCCGCTCCAAATCCGTATCGACCACACCGTTCAGATACACGACGTGATCCAGAGTCTGCACCTCGAGCAGAGTCGGAGGCTTCAAGGTGGGATGGCGCTCGAACAGGGCGCGCACCTGCGCCGTGATTTCCGCATCGCCGGGGCAGCCGCCGAACCCGCATTTTTTGTATGCCGCGCAGCCCGGGAGAGCACCCGTCAAAACCAGTGCGAACGCCCATGCGTATACGTGATTTGGCACCCTCATTCTGGTCGCATACGCTCTATTTGTTCCGTAACGTATTCGATGCCGGGCGCTCGGAATCGTTCCGGCGAAAGTAGGACGCTTACCTACGTGGATACGCGTGTTCGTCCCCTAGCTTTCCCGGGTCGTCGAGTCATGATGGAGTGTGGTCGGAAGCAAGCTTCGCACGCTTTAGGGGCTTTGCAGGAGGGACCCATGAAGACAGTTATCAGTCTGGTCATTGCCGCGTATCTAGTATGCGGCTGTGCTGCGGGAAGCAGCCTCACGCATGAGGATAGCGCTGCGGTCGTAAACCGCGATCAAGGGCCGGCCCTGTGCCGCGATGGCTCGACACCACCGTGCAACGCTCGGGACTGACGACGCTGAAATAAAAAACGGCGTGGTCCTTTTGAGGGGCCCACGCCGCCGGGATATCGCACCAGCGGGGGAGTTGGCTGGCTTGCCGGCGCGAGATTCTCCTAAACCTTATGCGCCTCGGACCTCGGACGGCCTCGAAGCTGGAATCTATCCTGCCAAAATTACCGAGACGAGGCGCGGACTGTTTGTACCTGATGCTGAGATTCTTTTCGCTTGACAGAAATAGATTAATGTGAACGTGATCGATGCGCCCGCGGGCAAACCCAAGCCGGTCGATTCGCTCGGCACGAATCGGTCGCGCTCGGGAAGGATCTTGACGGGTTTCCGCGCGCAGCGGAAATAACGAAGGATCAGCAGCTTAGTCTTGCCGATTCTAGGTACGGCTCGATTCTAGGTAACGGCGGATGGCGCCACACGCGGCTGGCGAAGCCTATGGACGACGAGATAGGCGCCGACGGCTACCGCCAGCGTCACGCAACTGAAGTAGAAATCTCTTTGCAGGCTGGGGGTAAACGCCATGGCGATCAATACGGCGGCCATGGCGGCAATCGCCGCGTAGCTCAAGTAGGGGAACAGCCACATGTTGACCGCGGGCGGGGGGAGACCCTCGCGTTCGCGGCGCCGGCGCAAAGTGATTTGCGCGACACAGATGATCATGTAGACGAACACGATGACGGCGCCGGAGGAACTGACCAGAAAATCGAATACGACTTGGCGCGCTTGAGTGGCTGCGATGATCCCCAGGAATCCGGCGGCAGCGCCGATCAATACCGAACCCACGGGTACGCGTCGAGCGTTCAATTTCACCAGCGATTGCGGCGCATCGCCGCGTTCGGCCAGGATGAACAGCACGCGCGAGCTCACATAGAAGGCCGAATTCAAGCAGGACAAGACCGCCGTGAGAATGATCGCGCTCATGATCGTCCCCGCCCAAGGCACGTGCATGGTGTTCAACGCCAGGGTGAATGGCGATTCACCCGAGCGCACCATATTCCACGGCGTTACCGAGACGATCAAGAACAGCGAGAACACGTAGAAAATCAGGATACGCCAGATCACCGTGGTGCTCATTCTCGCGACGGCGCGGCCGGGTTGCGCCGACTCCGCCGCCGCAATGGTGGTAATTTCCGCGCCGGTCATGGCGAAGAACACCGTGGGAACGGCGGCCAGCACTGCAATCCAACCATGCGGCGTAAAGCCGCCATGATCGACCAGATTGCCGAAAGTGGCACCATGCGGCGAGGTCCAGCCGAAGGCATACGAGGCCGCGATGGCGATGAATGCGAGGATGGCCGCAACCTTGATGGAGGCAAACCAGAACTCGAACTCGGCATAGGAACGGGCCGACATGAGATTGACGCAGGTCATCACGGCCATCAGGCCGACGCCGATCTGCAGCGGCGTGAAGGGAATCCAGGATTGCAGTATTTTGGCGCCCGCGATGGCCTCCACCGGCACCACCAAGACCCAAAAATACCAGTACAGCCAGCCGACGACGAAGCCCGCTCCGTCACCCAGGCCGGCGCGCGCGAATTCGGTGAACGAGCGGACGTGGGGCAGGGCAGTGGTCATTTCCCCCAGCATCCGCATCACCAAGAGAATGAGCAACCCGGTAATCGTGTAGCTGATGAAGCTTGCCGGGCCGCCGGCGATGATCGAGGTGCTGCTGCTGACGAACAGGCCCGCCCCGATGATGCCGCCGATGGATATCATCGTTAAGTGGCGGCCTTTCAACGAGCGGCTGAGTTCGTACTTGGGAGCGGATTCCTTGCTTGAGTTCGGCTGGGTCATCGGTCGTCCCTATGTGAATTGAGGTGCATGTTACCTTGGTTCGACGTTGACTCGCGGATCGCCGAGTTTGGGCACCGTCGGGCCACCCCAGAGCTGCCGTTCGCGAATCCAGGGCAGCGGATACGCCGGATGGGGGCTGTCGAATTCGCGCGCCAGCCGATGCGCATCCCACAGGGCCTGATTGAGCTGTGCGGGCGCCTTGCAGTCGCCCGTACGGAAGATGTCCTGAATCTCGTTCGAGGCCCATTCGGCCTTGCGAGCCTTCAATTCGCGCCACAATCCATCATTCGAGTGACGCGAGGTAACGAGGATGACGGCATCGATATCCAAATCGAACTCGCCGCCGTTGTCCCTGCGCGGTATCGCGCCGGAATTCGGGCCGGTGAGATCGGGGCCGTACTTGTAGAGGTAGCTCAAACGCACCTTGCCGGGCTCGACGTTATCCACCCAATGACTGGTAAATACCTTCACGCCCTTCTCGAACAGCATGCGTTTGTTGTTGAAGGACTCCATGGTAAAGACGCCATACTCGGCGACATCGGCGGCGTCGCACACATAGGTCACTTCCTTGCCCTGATTGGCCATATGCTCCGCGAGCGTGATGCCCATGAAATGGCCGTCGCCATCGAGGATCAGGACACGCCGGCCCGGCACGGGCTTACCCGCCGTGACCTGGAAGGGGGTCAGCACATGCGGCAGGGAATGGTCGGCGCCGGGAATCGGTCCGAAATTCGCGCCCCGGCCATCGCCGCTCCAATGAGCA
The DNA here is from genome assembly GCA_036498345.1 of Steroidobacteraceae bacterium. Taxonomy (GTDB): domain Bacteria; phylum Pseudomonadota; class Gammaproteobacteria; order Steroidobacterales; family Steroidobacteraceae; genus Bog-1198. The sequence continues at coordinate 25,356 of DASYFQ010000079.1, read as the reverse complement.
CCGGTGGCGATCACGACGCGGTCGGCGCCGTAGCGAAGCACCTCATCGGCCGTCATCTTGCCGATGCCACGATGGACTTGGACGGTCTTCTTGAGCTTCGTGAGCTGGATTTCCCGGTACGTGATCACGCGGGCCCATTCGTTCAGGCGCGGCAGAGTCGCCACGGTTTTCCAATGGCCTCCCAGTTCCTTCTCCGCCTCACGGAGGTGAACCACGTAGCCGCGCTCGCCCAGAATGCGCGCGCACTCCATGCCCGCGGGGCCGCCGCCCACCACCAGCACGGAGCAGGGTTGGGTGGTTTTCGTGAACTTCTCCGGATGCCAGCCGCGGCGATATTCCTCGCCGATGGTGACGTTTTGAGTGCACATGATCTGGCCTCCCTGCTGGAACTTGGAGACGCAGATGTTGCAGCCGATGCACTCGCGGATGTCCTCGACCCGGCCTTCCGAGATTTTGGTCGGCAAGAACGGATCCGCGATCGAGGGGCGGGCCGCGCCGATGATGTCCAGCACACCGGCGCGTATCAGCGCCACCATGTCGTCGGGGCTGGTGAGGCGGCCGTTGCCGACCACGGGAATGTGGGGGCCCAGAATAGCCTTGCCCTGTTTGATGAACGGCGTCATCCAGCCGGATTTTCGGAAGCGCGATACGCCGGCATCCTCGCCCCACTCGGCGTAGTCGCCGATTTTCAAGGCCACCGCATCAACCACCCCTTCCTTGCGGAACAGCTCGAGCATGCGTACGCCATCCTCGTGAGCCTCGACCCCCTCGGCTCCGTGCAGAGTGTCGATCTCGAAGCGCGTCGTGATGCCGCAGCTATGCCCCAGAGCGCGCTTGAGCGCGTGCAGGAGTTCGATGAGAAATCGCGACCGGTTGGCAAAGCTGCCGCCGTAATCATCGGTGCGCCGATTGAAGCGAGGCTCGAGAAATTGCATCGGCAGCGTGTCATCGCCGGCGGAAACTTCCAGCAGATCGAATCCGGCTTGTTCGGCGCGCTTGCCGGCTTCGACGTACATGTTGATCACGGCCCGGATGTCGAACTCATCCATTTCAGAGCCATAGACCGAACGCGTGGCGAATATCGGCGATAGCCATTGGCTCGGGGCGCGGCCGAACTCGCGCGATTCGAGCGACGGCGCATTGCCGCCGCTGTACCACAATTGAACGCCGGCGAGGCTCTCGTACTTGTGCGCGACCTCGCACATGTAGCTCAAGTTGACGACATCTCCCTGATCCCATAGGCGCGCGGAGACGTAGGGATACTCGTCGGATTCGGGATGGATGGAACAGAACTCCGTAAAGACCGCGCCCCAGCCACCCTCGGCCTTCATGCCGCGAAAATGGGCTTGGGCACCGGGCCTTTCGGCGCCGGGTCCGGCGCAGTGCGAGGTTTGCCAAAATCGATTGCGCAGCTGCTTCGGGCCGATCTTGATCGGTTCGAACAATACGTCGTGCTTGGGATCTCGGGACATAGTTTTATCCTTCATGATTATCGCCGGTCGTCGGCTGCCAGCCAACAGCCGCGCCGCGCGCCTCAGCTTCGTTTGCCGTGCGCGGCCTGCGCATCCGCGCGTCTATAATATCCGTGGGGCCGCACCGCCGCCTGGGAGAGAATCCATGATCTTTGCGGGAAAAGTTGTTTTGGTCACCGGCTCGACCACCGGGATCGGCGAGGCTTGCGCCCAGGTCTTCGCAGAGTCGGGAGCCAGGGTGATGGTGTCGGGTCGCGATGAGAAGCGCGGTCGCGCCGTGCTGGAGGCCATCCGAGCCAAGGGCGGCGACGCGCAATTCGCCGCGGTGGATTTGCGCGCCGCAGGCGCCTGCGACCGCATCGTCGGGGAGACCATCGAGCGCTTGGGAGGCCTAGACATTCTGGTCAACAATGCCGGCATTCTCTACACGGCCAATGCGCTCGATACCAGCGATGAGCAGTGGCTCGATACCATGGCGGTGAACGTCAATGCGTTGTTCTACCTGAGCCGGGCTGCGGTCAAGCACATGAAGGCGGCAGGCGGCGGGGCGATCGTGAACGTCGCGTCGGAATGGGGGCTCAATGGCGAAGCCAATCACGTGGCCTACTGCGCCAGCAAGGGAGCGGTGATTCAGATCACCCGTTGCATGGCCTTGGATCATGCGCGCGACAATATCCGCGTCAATTCGGTGTGTCCCGGCGAGATCCACACCCGGATGGTGGATGACATTCTCGCCAAACGCGGCGGCGACCTCTCCGGAAATCTGCGCGCGCTCGCCGCCGGGATTCCGATGCGCCGCTTGGCGCATCCAACTGAAGTCGCGCGTTGTGTGCATTTTCTGGCATCCGATCTTGCGAGCTACGTGACGGGTACGAACTTATGCGTCGATGGGGGCAATGACGCAACGGCGGGTCCCTACCCTCAAGACTGATTAACCGCCGATCCCAACCGATGCGCATCGCCTGCGGGCGCGTTGCCGTGCTCATAGGGTTTCGCCACCGCCATATAGAACGCGCCCAATAGCAGAATGCCGACGGTGGTCACCAGCATGGAATAATTGCTGTACCACGGGTCGCCCGGACTGCGCGGCCACAGAATATTGACGATGGCGCTGACGCCGTAGGCAAGCGCCAGCAGGTTTACGCACCAGCCCCAGGAGCGCAGGGTGAACGGGCCCGAGGGCCGCCAGCCCCTGCTGCGCGCGATCAGCGCGGCCAGCACGATCATCTGGAACGAAATATAAATGCCGATCGCGGCGAAGCTGATGATGATGGTGATGGCGTCCTGCAGCCACAACGCCGAGAGCGCGATCGCCGCCGGTATGGCACCCATCACGATGAGCGCCGTGGCCGGAACATGGTGGCCCGGCGACATGCGGCTCAGGTATTTGCTGCCGAAAATCATCTGATCCCGGGCGTAAGCGAAAATCAGTCGGCTGGCGGCGGCCTGCAAACTCAAGAGGCAGGAGATGAAGGATATCAGCACCACCACGATCACGGCTCGGAAGCCGGCTTCACCCATGGCCGCGCGCAGCAGAGTGACGATGGGGTCCTTGTCCGCGCCCGACATCACGGCACCGATGTCCGGGATCGACAGGACGAAGGCCAGGCATACCCAGGTGGCAGCGGCGCCGCCGATGTAAATCGTCATGCGCATGGCCTTGGGAATCATGCGGCTTGCGTCCGGCGTTTCCTCGGCGACATCACCGCAGGCCTCGAAGCCGTAGTAGCAAAACATGGCGGCCAGCGAGGAGGCGAGGAATGCCGGCCAGTAACTGCCATGGGTATGCACGAGGGTCGTGTCCAACAGCACTTTGAGCGGCTGATGGCGGGCAAACAGCATCAGATAACCGCCGACCACGATGGCGCCGACCAGTTCGCAGATGAAGCCGAACATGGCGACCCGCGCGAGCAGGCGTGTACCGCTCAAATTCAGCATCGTCGTCATCGCGATGAGCACCAGTGCGATGAGGGTCGTCGCAATGGGAGTGCTGTCGACGCCGAACAGTTGCGCGAGAAACGGCGCCACCCCGGTCGCCACGCCGGCCATGGTGCAACACAGGGCCCAGGCATACACCCATCCGGCCATCCATGCCCAGCGCTTGCCCATGAGCCGCCGCGCCCAGGGATACAGGCCGCCGGAAATCGGAAATTGCGAGACGATCTCGCCGAACACCAGGCACACCATGAGTTGACCCAGGGCAACCAGGATATAGGTCCACCACATCGGCGGGCCGCCGGCGATGAAGGCACTGGCGAATATGGTGTACACGCCGACCACCGGTGAGAGGTAGGTGAAGCCCAAGGAGAAATTCTCCCACTTCGACATGGTCCGATCGAAATGCGACACGTAACCCAACGCCTTCAATTGCTCGGCGTCTTGATCGATCGCTTTGGCGGAATTGTCGTTCACCGAGTTCTCTCCCTCAAAACTTGTAGTTCGGAGCGGTCGCGCGCGCCGAGTCTCGGCATCATCTCATGAAATTCGGGGGGGCCATGCCCCCCGATATGCCCCAAGCATCAGCGCCCGATGGTGCTCGATCAGAACTTGTACTGGAAGTCCAAACCGATAGTGCGCGGCTGATTGGTCGACACTCGCGTGATGGCATACGTCTGCCAGGCAAACACGGTGTTGTTGATGGTGAGCTCCGCCACCTTGTTGGTGAGGTTGGTACCGAAGACGTAAGCCGCCCACGGGCCGCTGCTGACGCCCGCACGCATATCGACGAGGTTGTAGCGCGGCAGAACTTGCGGATACGCCGCTTGATCCCTCACCGGACCCACCAAGGAGCTGGAGACGTTCACCATGCCGTTCAGTCTGTCCGTGATCGCTGCCTGGTAGTTCAGCCCTGCGACCGCCGTGTACAGCGGCACGCTGAGGACGCGGGTTCCGGGCGTTATTCCGGAGGCCCTGGCATTCGGCGATGGGTCGTTGATGACCGCGGTGTTGTAGGTACCGGAAAGGTCAAGCGTAAGTCCTGGTACAACCAGGGCCGATACCTCGAGCTCGGGTCCGTAGGATTTGGCGTTGCCGGCGTTGGTATTGTACGGATAGCCGCAGGTGAGAGAGAGCACCTGCTGGATATTGTTCCACTTGATGTAATAAACGTCCGCATTGACGGTAACGCGCCGATCGGCGAATTTCGCTTTCTCGCCGACTTCGAAGCTCCACACCGAGTCGGGACTGAAATTCGGTTGCGAGGAAACGGAGACCGGGCCCGCGCCGCAGTTGTAGGCAAACGGATTTACCGCGAGCACCGCAGGGGTCGGAAGGGGTATGGGCAGATTGAAACCGCCGGGCCGTGATCCCTTGGCGATCGTGCCATACACCGTGAGATCCTTGGTCGGCTCATACGCGAGGTTGAGCTTCGGCAGCACCGCATTGCCGCTGGCGCTTTGCGACAGAATGGTGTGGTCCTGGTTCACCGATGCCGTTCCCAGGCCGGCCTGATCGGCATGATTGTCGATTGAAAAGTGGAAAAAGCGAATTCCGGCCGTCAGCTTGAGGGCTTGCGTGAACTTGTAGGTCGCTTCGCCGAAGACAGCGCTCTGCTTCAGGACATTCGGATTGTTGTCGTTGAACACCACCCCATTCGGATTGGCCGCCTGTGCGTTCGGGTAAGGAGGTAACGTGGGATCAGGAAACCGCAGAACGCTGTTGACGGGGGCCACAAGGCTGGCGGGGCAGGAGCCGGAAACGGGAGCCGTCGCGTATCCGCAGGTCAGCGCGGTCGCGAATCCGGGTGCCTGATTGCGCGTAATGTATCCGGAGTCGAGCTTCGCGTAATACAGGCCGGTGACCCATTCGACCGTTTCCGAGCTCTTCGACGTCAGACGTATTTCCTCGGCGAACTGTGTGGTCGGATCCTCTTCGACGTAAAGATTCTGGATGAAATTTGCAACATAGACGCCGTTGACCAAGTGAGTCAGGTCGTTGATGTTCTGCAAGGCCTCCGTCGAGTCCGTCGACTGCACCACATCGCGCTTCCAGTAGCTCGTCGCGGATGTCAGCGTCGCAGGGCCGAAGTTATACTCGACCTTCAGACTCGCCAGTTTGAACGAGTCATAGTATGGCTCCGCCTGGTTATAGGGCTGATAGATCGCGAGCCCGCCTGGTTGTTGTTGAAAGTTGTTATAGCCGTCAGCATCGATCCGCTGATACATAACAGTGCCCGTCACCGACAAATCGTCGCTGGGCTTCACGAGCAGAATTGCCCGTGCCGATGCGAATCGCTCGCGGTTGGCCCCCTTGACCACCTGTTCCACAGGTGCGTGAGCGACATCGCCCCGTACACAGTTATAAGCGCACAAGGCCGGCGCCCCGGGACTGCCGGCCGGGACTGTCGGTGCAGGAAACTGGTCGGGGGGGGCGATGATGCGATCGATCCACCCACTGACATATTTCGCCGTGGCGACCGTGCGCAATGCCGCGATGTCGCCAATCGGGATGTTAAGCATCAGGCTGCCACCGCCGTTCGTGCTGCCATGGGATGTCTGGGACACGGTCGTGTCCGTCGCCCCCTCGAAGGTACCGAGCTTGGGTTGATTGGTCACGAGCTTGATGGTGCCGCCCATCGAGCCCGATCCGTACAGCGTGCCCTGCGGGCCGCGCAGCGTCTCCACATGGTTGAGATCGAACAAGTCGGGATCGATGACGGTACGGCCGTTGAGCGCAACCGCCGACGCCGACAGCGGCGTCTCGTCAATGTAAAAGCCGACGGTAGCCGCGGTACCGCCGCCCGATGAGAGGCCTCGCATCTCGTACTCGGTCTGGCCGGGACCCGCGGTGCGCAGCGAAATGCCGGGCACCTTGCCGACCAGATCCTCCACGTTCGCGATGTTCTCTTGAGAGAGGTCGCCGGCGCTGAGCGCCGTCATGCTGATCGCGGTCGCCTGAACCGTCGACTCGCGCTTCTCGGCGGTGACCACGATCTCTTCCAATCCGGTGTTTTCGCCCGGCGACGGGCTGGCGGGGGCCGCCCATGCCGAGCCACTCAGGGTCATCGCGCACAGGAGCGCTGGGATGATCGACGCTTGCATTCCCACGCGTGCGTCTGCTGCACACAACATTCTTTTCATGTTCGAATCTCCCTGAAAAAAGCAAAACGGCTGCGCGACGCTCGATTGCGACGTGAACATCGCCCGACAAATGCATCCCCTCGCGCTTATTCGCGATCCGCAAGCGGATCGGTAGACTCAATTCGTAACATAGGGTTTACTGACACGCAAGTTTATTGCACAACAGGCACGCGAAAGATAGCCGCGAGGCCGGCGCGATAGGCTCATGCGTTGTTTAAATGTTGCAGTCGCCAGGGGCGCCGATGGTGTCTAATGCATGGTTTGTGCCGGGAGCTTGGGGAGCGAAATGCCGACGGTGATTCGATGAGCGCGGTTGTCCGCACGAATGCGGGGCGCGTCCCTCGGCCCACGCTCCGAAATTGAGCGTGCGGCAACCATCACGCCGGCTGATTCTCGCGGCGGTATTCTCCAGCAGCTTAGGGGTGGGTCTGATCTTCGGCTTTCAGCCGCCGCTGATCGCGCTTGCGTTGAGTCGGTTGGGTTATTCGAGCTTTGCGATCGGTGCGGTGACCGCCGCGAGCTTGATCGCGGTGATCCTGTGCGGACCCTTTTACCCTCGCGCCATAGTCCGGATTGGTCTCAAGCGCTGCATCGTCGGCGGCATTGTCTTTGCGGCCGCCATATTGCTGCTCATGCCGCTGTCGCCCAGCGTCCCGCTTTGGCTGGTATTGAGATTCGTTGCCGGATGCGCGCTCGGGCTGGTGTGGATCGCAAGCGAGATCTGGATGAACAGCGTCAGCGGCACCGAATCCCGCGGCACCGTCATGGGGATTTACGGTACCGTTTTTTCGACCGGCATAGTCGCAGGACCTATTCTGCTGGAATTTACCGGGACCCAGGGCGCGAAACCCTTCGAGATCGGCGCCGCGTGTCTGCTCCTGACCTTGCTGCCGCTGGCGGTATTGCGCCAAGTCACGAGCGCGCCGCAGGAATTCACGCCGCTGCGGGGACTGTCGGGTGCGCTGAAAACTGCGCCCATCGTGATGCTGGCTGCTCTCGTTGCCGGTTTGGTCGAGTCCGCGGATCTCACGCTGTTGCCGCTGTTCGGATTGCACTCAGGGTTGGACGAGCGGGCTGCGCTGCTATTGGTCGCCGTATTCATGGCCGGCAATGTGGTATTGCAGGTGCCGATCGGCCTGCTCGCCGATCGCTACGGGCGAAGGACTTTACTGGGTATCTGCGCTCTCGCCAGCTGCATCGGGCCCTTGCTGCTGCCGGCGGCCCTGGGCACGCCACTGCTGCTTTGGCCGTTGCTGTTCGTTTGGGGCGGTACCCTGTATTCATTCTATAGCCAGGGAGTCGCGCTGCTCGGCGAAGAATTCCCGGTGGCGAATCTCCCCAGCGCAAACACCTTGTTCGTCATGGTGTATTGCTTGGGCGGGGTGATCGGACCGAGCGCGGGCGGCATGGCCATGGACCTCTGGCCCGGCCGCGGGCTGCCGGCCCTGTTGAGCGGCGCGGCAGCGCTGATGCTCGCGGGGTTGGGAATTAGGGTTCGGCGCAAGGTGCCGGCGCCGACGGTTCTCTAGCTCATCACCGCGAGGCAGTGGACGGATCGAAGGCCCTCACATGGGTGAACTCGGGCCGCGTGGATCGAGAGCCCTTGTCGGTCGACTCGAGCAGGGCGTCGTAGTAGCTCTTCGCTTGCGCCCTGTCGCCCAGCGCTTCGGCGGCCCTGCCGGCATTGTAGAGCCCGTTGAAACGGTTCGGACTCAATACGAGGGCCTGCCTGTATTCGGCCAGCGCCTCCCGGGGTTGGCCCAATTCGAGCAACATATCCGCGAGCATTTCGCGCGCCGGAATATCCACCTCTCCCTGGCCGACCTTGTCCTGTAGATCCGCGCTCTCCCGCATGCGCTTCAGCGCATCCGCCGAATTTCCTTCCGCGAAGGCGATCCAGGCGAGCATCTCGCCGCGCGCAATCCGTGCGCCGGTCGACTCGGCGAAGTAGGCATGGCGGCCCTTCTTCACTTGTTCCTCCAGAGAGTCGTACTCGACCAGATCGGCCCGCGCTTGCTCAGCTTGGTGTAAATGGCCCGCAGCGATGGTGCGCGCCCAATAGGTCAGGGTCTGAGTCTCCGGAGGGGCGCCGGCGATCGGCTCGAGCACGGAGACCGACTTCCAATCTCGCATCTCCAGATTGAAAAAAATCGGCATCTCCGTGCGATAGAAGGGAAACATGCCCGTCATGTAGTGATCCGCCATGTTCGGCATGGCCTCGAAGTGATCGAGCGCGGCCACCGCATCCGCCAACACGGCCTTGGCGCCGGCGTCGTTGCCGCTTTGCAGGTAGGCATAGAGCAGGAAATCATCCGAGTGAAATTGATCCATGGCACCGCTCTGGTGCCGCGCGTCGGCCGCTTGCGATGCCGCCACCGAGGCGCGATTGGCATCGATGTCGGCCTGCCAGAGGCCGAGCCGCGCAAATATATGTCCCGGCATGTGCACCGCATGGGGAGCCGACGCGGCGATCTCTCCGTAGTGCTTGGCGGCAGCCAGTCCATCCGGCGCGAGCGACGGCGTGTCGCAGGCGTGAATGATGTAGTGCACCACTCCCGGATGGTCGGGATATGTGGCGAACAAGGGGTTCAGCACCGCCATCGCCTTGTGTTCCTGGGTCAGACTGGTGTCGTCAGGCGCTTCCGCCGCCAGCAGGGACAGGGCGTAGAACGTGCCCGCATCGATGTCGCGGGGATAGTGGTGGTACAGGGCGGACATGGCCGCGCTGTAACCTTCGACGCGCGCCCGGTAATCGCGCTTGTCGGGCGCAAAAAAGCCGCTGAGCGCAGCCACATACTCGCGCTCGCGAGCGGTCTTCGCCGGGTGCATGCGGGCCGCTTGCATCTCCTTCCACCCACGCGCCATCGCCTGTTCGTCGGGCCGATCCCAGATTTGATGGTATAGGCTCATGGCGATTCCCCAATGCGCCATGGCGCAGCCGGGATCGCTCTTTGCTATCCGCTCGAATTGCGGTCGCGCCTCGTCGTACCAAAAGTCGTGCAGCAATGCGGCGCCGCGGTTGAAGGACGCGCGCACCGACGGCGAACAAGACACCGAGAACGACACCTTTCCCAACTGTTCGCCGCCGCTTGTGCCGGCTTCTGCCGCGATGGGCACGGAGATCAGCGCCAAGAGAAGCGGTGCCAGCATTTTCAGAGCTTCACCATCACATGCCGCGGTATGGTGTAGTCCTCGAGCGCGTAGACCGATAGATCTTTGCCGTATCCCGAGCGCTTGAAGCCGCCATGCGGCATCTCACTGATTATCATGAAGTGAGTGTTGATCCAGGTGCAGCCGTATTGCAGCCGAGCCGCGACCTTCATGGCTTTGCCCACATCCTGCGTCCAGACCGACGACGCCAGGCCATACTCGGAATCATTCGCCCAAGCCACCGCGTCATCGGCATCGGTAAAGCGCGTGACCGAGACCACGGGCCCGAATACCTCGCGCTGGACGATTTCGTCCGATTGCCGGGTACCGGCTACCACGGTGGGCTCGAAGAAGAAGCCACCGCCCGCACGCGTCTTGCCGCCCGTGGTGATCTCGATGTGGCGAGTAGCCGCCGCGCGTTCGACAAAGCCCGCCACGCGGGTGCGCTGTTCGTCGGAGATCAGCGGGCCCATTTCCACTCCAGTCTCGGTCTGCGCGCCCACCTTGAGCGAACGCACCGCAGTGCTCAGATCGGCGACCAAGCGATCGTAGATCTTGGCGCCGGCGTACACGCGGCACGCCGCCGTACAGTCCTGGCCGGCGTTGTAGAAGCCGAAAGTCCGCACGCCCGCCACCACGGCGTCGAGATCGGCATCGTCGAAGACGATGACCGGGGCCTTGCCGCCGAGTTCGAGATGGGTGCGCTTGAGATTGCCGGCCGCCAGACCCAGGATTTTTTGTCCGGTCGACACATCGCCGGTGAGGGACACCATGCGTACGCGCGGGTGCGACACCAGGGGGGCGCCGACGCTCTCGCCGCGGCCGCAGATGATGTTGATGACTCCCTTGGGAAAGATCTCGACCAGCACCTGCGCCAGCTTCAACACCGTCAAGGGCGTTTGCTCGGACGGCTTCAAAATGACGGTGTTGCCGGCGGCAAGCGCGGGCCCGAGCTTCCATGCGGCCATCATCAAGGGATAATTCCAGGGCGCGATCGAGGCGACGACGCCGACCGGATCGCGCCGAATCATGCTGGTGTAGCCGGGCAGATATTCGCCCGCCAGGGCGCCGTGCTGGACGCGCGCGGCGCCGGCAAAGAATCGAAACACATCCGCTATTGCCGGGATCTCATCATTCAGCGCGGCGGTCAGCGGTTTACCCGTGTTGTCGGATTCGAGCTTGGCGTAGGCGGCGCCATCCGCTTCGATGCGGTCGGCGAGCCGCAGCAGCAGCGTTGCTCGGTCCTTGGGGACGGTCTGGGCCCATGCCGGCGCGGCTGCCTCGGCCGCGGCGACCGCTGCATTCAGTTGGGCCAATGTCGCCTCCGGGACTTCCGCGATGCATTGGCCGGTCGCCGGATCCAATACCCGCTCTACCGCGCCCTCACCGGCAACCAGGACTCCGTCGATCAATAGCTTGGTCTGCATGTCAGCCCACCGCGGTCCGCTTTTGCTTCTCGACATCGTCGAAGGGCAGAGTATGCGCCGTCGCGGAACCTTTGACATTTTTGCCGCGAATCTCGAGCCGCGTGCCATGAACCGCAACGGGGACGTCGAGGCGCGCGATGGCCATCGACTTGCCGGTCAAAGTCGACACCATGGCGCAGGTGACGACGCCCACCTTCTTGTCGCCGGAATACACCGGATCGCCCATGTCCGCGGGCACCTTGCCGTCCACCAGCAAACCGAAGATCTTGAAGCGCTCCTTCCCCTTCGAGCGGAAATGGGCCTCTGCGCCGTTGAAATCGTTCTTCCCCGGACTCACGGTGAAGTCGAGGCCGAGTTCCCAGAGACTGTCGCCGGGCGGATCCTTGTCGAAGGGATACATCTGGGACATATCGTACGGATAGAACAGCAGGGAGCTTTCGACTCGCAAGTAATCCAAGGTGGTGAAGCAAGCGGGAATGATGCCGAGCGGTTTGCCTTCGCTCACGATGGTGTCCCAGATCAGGCCGGCGTCTTCGCCCTTGCAAAAGATCTCATAGCCGCGTTCGCCGGTGTAGCCGGTGCGCGAAATCGTCACCGCGCGGCCGAACAGCGTCGTCGGCATGTGATGGAAGTATTTGAGGTCCCGGATTCCGGGAACGTGCTTCGCGAGGAAGTCCACCGCGATCGGTCCTTGCAGCGACAGATCATGCAGATCATCGTCGACGATCATTGCGGCGTTGCGGCCGACCACGTATTTGGCGAGCGTCTCATGACCCGCGCCGCTGCCGTGCACCACCATCCAGGAGTTGGGGCCCATGCGATACAAGATGCAGTCTTCGATGAAATGTCCGGCCTCGTTCAACATGCAGGCATAGGCGGATTTCCCCGGATAAATCTTGGTGACGTCGCGGGTGGTCGCGTAATTCAGCACGGCGGAGGCGTGTGGCCCGACGAGATGCAGCTTCTTCAGCCCCGAGACATCCATCAGGCCCGCCTTGGTGCGGACGGCCACGTGATCCTGAGCCACATCTTTCGAATAAGTCCATGCCGTACCCATGCCGTTCCAATCCTCGAGTTTCGATCCGAGTGCCCGATGCCGATCGGCCAAGACCGAGGTACGCCAGCTAAGTGCCATAAAATCCTCCAGTTGTGTCAATGGTTCAGCGCCGTCGGCGCTGGTTTATTCCGGTGCGGTACCCGGGGAGGTGGGAGCGCCGTCATCAAACGGTGCCAGCCATTCCACCGCCGCGTCCCGATAACGCGTCAATCCCTTGTAGTCGACCAGCGCGGGGTGCAAGTCCCTCAAGACCCGATGCACGCGGCGCGCCCATTTCGGCACCGTGGCGAGGTCGCGCAAGCTGATGAGGTAGCAACGAATGCCGAACACGATGGCATTGCTGCGCGGCAGCCGCCACAGCCCCTGCAACTCGACGCGCAGATGCACGAGGTCGCCGGCATTCTGCGCCGTCACCGAGGCGCGGTCCTTTCCCCAAAAGGGGTAATTTTCGGGCGACGTATCCAGACGAGGATGAATCGTCATGGTCCAATTCAGGCGCCGCACGGGCTGACCCAATCTCAAGTTGAGCAAGAATTTCAGCGCCCGATCGAACACCCCGAGTTCATGCGCGAGCGGCACGGGTCCGTGCCATTCCTTGAACGTCATCCCCATGTCGAAGTCCAAGGACCAGTCGGCCTGAGTCGTCACCATACCGGCCTCGGTCCACAGATCCCCTTCACGCTGATCCATCACCACGAAATCGCCCTGCGCCTGACGGGTGATGTAGTCGAGAGGCTCGCGCGGCAGGGTGGCGCAATCGCCGAAGATGAATCGTTGGTCGATCTCCAATGGCCGGTTGACCCAATGCCAACGGTTTCCCTGCTTGGAGAGCGCGAAGTGCGCGGGATAGTCCCTGGCGAGGGATTCCATGATCAATTCCAGGCAATCCCATTGCGAACTCATCATGTGGGGCAGCGCCTGGTAGCGCAGCGGTTCCGCGGCCAGCACGATGGCCCGCTCGCGGCATTCCGCGACGTAGTGCTCGTCGACGTCGAAGGCGAACTCCGTGACCGAGCCGGGCGCGCCCGGCGCATGCGGTTCGATGTTCACCGAATACATGTAGTTGTCTTCGGGGAAGGGCAGCGGAAATCGGCGAATCGCCCGCGGGCTATTGCGGTAGCTGAAGTCGTCGCGGAAAGTCTCGGTCAGATTGAATACTGTGTTACGCCCTTCGGGCGGACTATCAACGGGGTCGAAGCGACCCCGCCCCTGGGACGGCGCGAGGCGCGCCGATGTAAGATCATGTTCATTTGCCATTTGTGCCACTTTCCTAGAGGTCGAGGACGAGGCGCTTGCAGTGCGCCCTCGATACGCAGGGCATGATGCTCTTGCCCTTGGCCTTATCCGCATCCGAGAGAAAATGATCGTTGTGCACCAGCTCGCCCTCCAGTTCCAGCACCCGCGTATGGCAAAAGCCGCACACGCCGCCGCGGCATAGATAGGGCACTTCCACGCCGGCAGCCTCGATGCTCTCGAGCAGGCTTTGGTCGGGCGGAACGTGCACGCTCAACTTCGAGCGGGCGAGGAATACCTCGAAGGCGTCGCCGACCGGCGGAGCGCTGAATTGTTCCCAATGAATATGGCTGTCGGGCCAGCCGCAGGAATGCGCAGTGGCGATGACGTGTTGGATCATGCCGGCGGGCCCGCAGACATACACATGCGTGCCCAACGGCTGAGACGCCAGCAGCGTCTCGACAGGGATCAACTGTCCCTCACTGTCATAGTACATGTGAAGCCGTTCGCCCTCGCGCCGGCGCAAGCGCTCGTGAAATGCGGCGTGTTCTGCCGAGCGGACCGAGTAATGCAGCTCGTAGGGAACGCCGCCGCCGTGCAAGTCCTCGAGCTGCGCGAGAAAGGGTGTGATGCCGATGCCGCCGGCGATCAGCACGTGCTTGCGGGCGATCTTGTCGAGGCCGAACAGATTCACCGGATGCGCAATTTCCAATCGGCTGCCGATCTTGACCGTGTCGTGCATGAAGTGCGAGCCGCCGCGCGATTCCTCCATTCGGCGAACGCCGATCTCATAAGCCTCCAGTTGCGAGGGCGAGCTCAGCAGCGAGTAAGGATTCTTGTGAACGCGGTCGGCGGCCTGCATCACGACGATGATGTGCGAGCCGCCGGAGAAAACCGGCAGGCTCCCGCCCGCTGCGGCTGCGAGCCTGAAGTGCTTGATCAGCGGAGTCACCTGCTCGATGCCGATGACTTCGACGGCGATGGTCTGCGCGTCGTTCACAGGAACACCTGGTTGAGCGGCGGCAACTCCCCCGGCGCTTCGGCGTCCACCATGACACCCATGTAGGCAGCCAGACGACGCGAATAGTGGTCGCGCACCAGCAGCCACCGGTCGCATTCGACGCAGCGCACGATGTTGGTGTGAACGTTTTCCGTGGTGACTCTGCAGTGGATGCAGTAGACGCGCCGCGCCAAGGTGCCGCATTCCTCGGCGCGAATCTCATCCTTGTTGAGATTGAATTCGAGCGCGATTTTCATGACGAGACCGATGAAGCTTTCCGGTCCCGCCACATAGAGGCGGGTCCCCATGAGAGAATTTCCGAGCGTGGATCTGAACTCTTCGAGCAGCGCGGGGATGCCGACGAACGGCTGCACGTTCCCGACGGCCGCGGCCCTGAATCGTTCGATTTCCGGCGTCGCGCCGGCTTGGTCGGCTGCCGCCTTGGCGTCACCGGCATCGGGCACGTACAGCACCCGCGTGCTCTTCAAGATTTCCGCGGCGGCCGACCGCATTTCACCGATCACCCGCAGCAGCGGGGCGGCGCCGACACCCATTCCCACCATCAAGTGAAAGCGGCCGCGAGTGTCCACCTGCAGCGGCGCATAGACGGGTTTGCTCTTGATCCCGGTGACCAGCACGGTCAGTACACCGCGAGCCGATGGGTAATGGCAACCACGGCGATCCCCAATACCAGCACGACATAGGGCCAGATACCGGCACGCTTGACGATGCGTTCGCCATCCGCCATGTCCAGATCGTCGGTCATCTCGCGGGGGAACGACCCCTTGTCCTGAATATAGTGGCGGTAGACGAACACCGGCACGATGAGCGCGGCGAAGATGAGTCCGGTCTCGAGCGTCCCGGCCCCGTACACGTCCGCTCCGAATCCCATGAAGGCGAGATTGACGAAGGACAATACCGCACCGGCGGCGAGAATCCAGGTGGGAGCACGCCAGGGTCTCTCCTGCCGCGGGCGGTCCAGCCGGTGAATCCAGCCTGCGTTCAAATTCAAGAAATTGAAGATCAGATAGCCGATGTTGGCGGCACCGATGACGAACACCGAATCGGACAACAGCAGCAGCACCAGGTTGAATCCGAGATTGGTGAGCATGGCATTCGTCGGCGCGCCATGGGAGTTCACCTTGGCAAGGTATTTCGGCAACCAGCCGTCCAGCGACGCTTGATAGAGCGTGCGCGAGGAGCCCGCCATGGAAGTCATCAGCGAGAGCACGAGCGCAAGAATCAACATGATTACCACGATCACGCCGACGAGCCGTCCGGCATGCACCATTTTAGCCATGATGGCCGCGACACCCATGCCGCTGTAGATGTCGGGCGCGAGCATGCCGCCGTATTCCGCGGCCGTGGTCACATTGCCGGCGGCATCGACCGCCGCGGGGTGCACCAGGGCGCCCAATCCGAGAAAGCCCTGGAAGGCGAACGGCACCAGCGTATACACGACCACGCACAGCAGTCCGGAATAGAAAATCGCCTTGAAGGTATCGGTCTTCGGATTCTTGAATTCCCCCGTGTAGCACACGGCGGTTTCGAAACCATAGGTGGACCAGGCGGCCAAGAACATGCCCGCGGCAAAAACGGTAATCCCCGCCATATTCCAGGTGCCGTCGGCGACGCGTCCGAGCGCATCATGTGCCAAAGGCACGAGCGGAAAGAAATTGGCTTTGACGATGTCGCCCGTCACCAATGGCACGATGCCGATCAGGAGCAGCGGGATCATGGCCGAGATGCCCAAGATCTTGGTGGTGTTCGCCGATCGCAGGATGCCGCCGTCCTGAATGAACTTGACTGCCAGCAAGATGACGGCGCCGAGCACGAAGACGGCATTGATGCGCAGGCTCAAGCCCGTCTTGAGGTGCCCGAGATCGAGTAATGTCAGCTGCCAGGTATTGATTGCCGCATCCGGTGCGAACAAGCCGCTCAATATGTAACCGGCGGCAAGCGCCGATCCGGTCGCCTGCACCGGCGACCAGGCAAACCAATTGCACCACACCGAGATGGGCGCGACGAGCTTGCCGTAACGGACCCAGGCGATCGCGCCATAGATGGAAGTACCACCCGCTTTGTTGGGAAACAGCCCCGCGATCTCGGCGTACGTGAACGACTGAATGAAACCCATCGCGATCGACGCCATCCAGATGACCCAGGACAGCTTGCCCACGGTCGCCGCCACGGCCCCGATGGAGAACAGCACCAGGGGCGGCACGCCGCTCGCCACCCAGAAAGCCCCGGTCCAATCGATGCCGCGCTCCAGGCCCGCGCTCTTGGCAGCGGTATCGACGATCGCTACTTCAGCAGTCGAACTCATGTCATGGACTCCGTCCGGGGTTCAATGGGGTCGAGGCGACCCCGTCCTTGAGTGATAGATGGCCATATTCAAAACAAACGGCGCAGTTCATCGGCTATCTCAAAGATGTCTCCCACGATGCCATATTTGGCCACGCCAAAAATCGATGCCTCGGCGTCGCTGTTGACGGCGATGATGGTGCTGACGTGCTTCATGCCAGCGAGATGTTGGATCGCGCCGGAGACACCCATGGCGATGTACAGCTTGCAGGCACTCGCCGTCTTGCCGGACTGGCCGACTTGGCGGCTTTTCGGCAGCCAGCCCGCATCCGCGATGGGCCTCGAGCAGCCGAGGGTGGCGCCGACGGCGTCCGCCAACTCGCGAAATTGCGGCACCTTGGCCTCTTCGCCGATGCCGCGGCCGATGGTCAGAATGAACTCGGCCGCCGTCATGTCGACGTCATCGCCGGCGCTCAATTCAATGAACTCGCGGCCCGCTGCGCGGCTCTGCATCGCGGGTGCGTCGAATGCAGTTACCCGCGGGGAGGCGGCCGATTCCGGAGCCTTGAACACATTGCCGCGAATCGCCAGCAGCACCGTGCCGCGCCCGGGGAAATCCACTTCGACATTGACCTTCTGGCCGTAGCCGCCGCGGGTCGCAACCAAGTCGCCCTCGACGCGTTCCGCCTTGAACACATCCGTGGCAAACCCGAGGCCAAGACGTGCCGCGAGCGCCGCCGCGTAGCCGAACGAATCGACACTATGAGCGACCAGCACCACATCCGGCCTGCGCTCGGCGATCAGCGCACCCACCGCGGCTTCGAAGGTGTCCGGGTCGAACTCGGAGGCCGGCACCTTGATGGTCACGATCTCGTCGACACCCGCCACGCTCAACGCCTTGATGTAGATTTCAGGCGCCGTGCCCAGAATCGCGACGGCGACTTCGTCCTCGGCGCCGCGCAGGCCTTGCGCCGCGCTCACGAGTTCCAGCGATACGGAACGCAGTTCACCGCGTCGCTGTTCGGCAATGACGAGAATGCCGCTCATGCTTGAGCCCCTTTGAATTCGCGAATGATTTCAGCGAGACGCGCCGCCTGCTGAGCGGCGTCGCCTTCGATGAGCTGCGCCCGGCCCTTGTCCGGAACGTACATGCGGCGCACTCGCGACAGGGACCCTGCCTCGCCCACGTCGGCGGCGCCCAAAGCGACATCCGCCAAGGACAAAACCTCGATCGGCTTTGCCGCTGCCTGCTTGATGCTGCGCAGCGATGCATATCGCGGTGTATTGATGCCGAGCTGGATGGTCAGCACCGCCGGGCATTGAATTTCGACTTCATGCAGCAGGCCCCCCTCCAGCTCGCGCCGAAAAACGGCTGATTTTGCTCCCGGCGCATACGCGAGGCTGCTGACCACGGCCGCGTGCGGCCAACTCAGAATCGCCGCCGTGGCAATGCCGGTCGATGCAAATGACTGGTCGGAAGACTGCACGCCGGCAAACAGCAGGTGCGGTGCCTCGCGCTTGGCCACCGCCGCCAGCACGCGCGCGATGGCGATGGAATCAGAACCTTCGATTGCCTCGTCCCACACCCGGATCGCCCGGTCCGCGCCTTTGGCCAGGCACTTGCGCAGCGACTCATCGACTTCGTCGGATCCCACGCAGACTGCGACCACTTCCACCGGATCGGAGGCGCCCTCCTTGATCTTGACGGCTTCCTCCAAGGAGAAGTCATCCCATTCGTTCAAGTCACGGATGAGAAAGTCCGGATCGATATCGCGCCCGTCGTCGCGGATTTCAAAATCTTCATCGAGTGCCGCGACTTGTTTGACGGCCACCAAAATCTTCATGCGGGTACCTCCTCTGCGCGGTGCGCGGGAATGGCTTCGCGAATGAGTTCTATGAGTTCCTTGACCACGAATTTGCCCTCGTTGCCGGTGGTTTTGAGCGCGTCCTCGAACATGGTGAGATCCTTCGGGCAGCTGACCACGTAGACCTCGAGCCCCGGGATCGCCGCCGCTTCTTTCATGCGATTCTGCGCCGGCTTTTCGGTGCCCACGGGGTCCGGAATCCAGATTCTGCCGCCGCCGGCACCGCAGCAGAAAGAGTTGGCCTTGCAGCGCCCCATCTCCACCAGTTCGCAGCCGAGCAAGGCGAGCAATTCTCGCGGCGCATCATAGCCCTTGTTGAACCGGCCCAAATGACAGGGGTCGTGAAAGGTCACGCGGTATTTCAACGGATGCGTGACTTGCAAGCGCTTCTCGACGAACAATTGCTTTACCAGCGTCGTGTAGTGCTGGATCTCGTACTTGCCGCCGAAGTCGGGATATTCATTGCGAATGGTGTTGAAGGAATGCGGGTCGGTGGTGACGACGGATTTGAACGAGGCGCCGGAAAGCGCGCTGACATTGGCCGTCGCCAGCACGTCGTACAATCCTTCCTCGCCGACCCGGCGTACGTCGTTGCCGGCGTTCGACTCGCCGTCGTAAAGAATGCCGAAATCAACGCCCGCTTCTTGCAGCAGCGAGGCGAAGATTTGCGAGACCTTCTGATTGCGCGGATCGAAGGAGGCGTAATCGCCGACGAACCAGAGCACGTCCACCGGCTGCTTGCGCGCGTCCTTGACCGGGAATGGCAGTCCCTTGCTCCAGGCGCCGCGCTTGCGCTTCGATTCGCCGAACGAATTACCGGTTTTGTGAATCGTTTGCAGCGTCTTGGTGAGCAGGGGATCCATGGCACCGTCTTCAACCAGCTTGCGGCGCATCTGCACGATGATGGGCACGTGCTCCACGGCGACCGGACAAATCTCGACGCAGGCCATACACGTGCGGCATGACCACAGAGTTTCCATGGCCACTTGTCCCGGCGCCTTGCCGTGGATGTCGAGTTCGGCGGCCGCGGGCACGGCGCCGGACTCGAGCGTCGCCTGCGCGAACTCGCGCAAGCTCAATATCACGTCGCGCGGCGACAGCGGTGCGCCCACCGCGCGGGCAGGGCAGGCCTCGTGGCAGCGGCCGCACTTGGTGCAGGCATCGAGGTTCAGCAGCTGCTTCCAGTTGAAATCGGTGATTTTCGCGGCGCCCGCCTCAACCTGCGAGTCGGGTACCCGCGGCAACCTTTGCGCCGCCAATGGGTCCCGGACCATCAACGAAGCCGCCGCCGTAAAGATGTGTTTGACCTTGGTGGAGGGGATGAGAGCAATGAGCACGAGCGCAATCAGGCCGTGAAACCACCACAGGCCATGGCGGAGCACTGCGCCGCCGTGCTCACCCAACCCCAAGGCGCGCATGCCCTCCGCCAGAAGCGCGCCCACGGGCGACCACCATCGGGTGTCCCACACATCCGGGCGCCCCGCCAGCCAAACGAGCCTTGCCGCTTCCAGCACGTAGCCCGTGACGCCGATGATCAGCAGGATCCACAGAAAGGCCCAGTCCTCGCGGCGGTATTGCGGCCGATCGAAGTCCGGATCGCCCGGCACCCGATCCGGCCGCGCATAGTCGAGTTTCGGCAGCCGCATCCAGCCGCGCCGGTACATCATGAACAAGAGGCCCGCGATCAGGGCGACCCCGGCCACATCCAGCACGAGCGAGAACACCAGATAGAATTCGCCGTGCCAGAAACGGATGCCGAACAGCGGTTCGAGAATGTCGTATTCCAGCGTGATCGTCGCGGTACCGGCGAATAACAGCAGAAATCCATAGAAAATCAGGCGATGCGCGCCTCCCGCCGCCGGATCGCGGCGATCGATGGTGCGATGGCTGAGCACCGAGGAGAGCATTGCGCCAAGCCTCGCCCAAAGCCCGCCCTCGAGCTTGAAAGCCGCGCCGCGACGATACTTGCGAATCTGCACATAGACGCCGTAGCAAAATATCGCGATTGCGGCGTAACCCAGCAGGTAGAAGAGCCGCACCTCGGCTGCTGAGAACGCCTCGAAAAGAATCCGAGTGACAGCGTCGGTGCGGCTCACGGTCAGGTCTTGTACTCGAGCTCGAACTTTCCGTCGGGCATATGCGCCGTGCCCCAGACGGCGACTTCGCGCTTGTACGGCAGGGGCTGCTGCGCCTTGGTCTCTTCTATTTCGCGCGCCAGCCGCTGGCCGGTGAAGGTCGCGTCGGCAATGAGACGCGGTGCTTCGGCGTCGCCGATCAAGTACACATCTTTGACGCCGTTCGTTTGCCACTCGCCGTGGCGAGCCTTGAGCTCGGTATACAGGCTGCTGTTGGAGTGCCGGCCGGTGACCAATACCAGGGAGTCGAATTCGACCCAGCGCTGGCTCTTGTTGACCTCGCGCGGCAACTGGCCGCGGCCGCGATAGGTGCGCTTGGAGCCGTCGCCGAAAATGTCGTACACCTCCAGACGCCCCTTGTCGATGCGCGAGCTGAAGGCGTTGTGAATTTCCTTGATGTGCAGCTCGTGCATGCGCCGCATCATGTTCGGATACTCGAGTGTGAAGTGCATGTAATTGGCGAGATGTACGCCCGTGACCACGGTGACGTCGTGTCCGGCGACGGCCAGCTTTTCCGCCAGGCTCGGCGCCATGAAATAGGTGTCGGCATTCAAGATCACGACGCGCTTGCCGATGGCCTTCTTGCCCTCGAGCACCTGTTCCGGCGTGAGCTGGTCCGGCTGCGAGGCGTCCGCGCCCGGGATGGGGTCATGGCTCAGGCAGTTGGTGCCGTCGGTATTCCACGAGGAACCCGTAGCAATGACGATTTTCTCCGCGCCATAAGTGAGAGCGGCCTCGGCAGTCATCGGTTTCTGGCCGAGCGCCACTTGGCTCTGCTTGTTCTTTTTCACCAGCTTGTTGATTTGCAGCTCGCGATAGTCGCGGTGGTAACCCCACTCGCCGAGTCCCGGCAGCGTGACCACGGAATTCAAGTGACCGCCGATCTTGGCCGCGGTGTCATAGAGATGCACGGTGTAACCGCGTTCCAGCAGCACCCGGGCGCACTCGGAGCCGGAAGGCCCGGCGCCGACCACCAGTATGGAATCGTCGGAGCCGCGTTTGGGGAATTTCTCCGGATGCCAACCGCGCCGATATTCCTCGCCCGCAGTGGCGTTCTGCGTGCAGATCATCGGCGGGCCGCCGATTTCCCAGCGCGAAATGCAGACATTGCAGCCGATACAGACGCGGATGTCGTCGTAGCGGCCTTCTTCGATCTTCTTCGGCAGCCAGGGATCTGAGATGGACGGCCGGGCCGCACCGATGATATCGGCAATGCCCTTGGTCACGATCTCGGTCATCTTTTCCGGGTCGGTGAAGCGGCCCACGCCGAGAACGGGCTTCTTGGCCACTTGCTTGACGAAGCGCGTCCACGGCACCTGGTGGCCCTGTTGGTAGAACCGGGAGGGACCGGCGTCCTCGCCCCACTCGGCGATGTCGCCGACATCCACGTCCCACAAATCGACCAGCGGGTCTGCCAGCTCGATGAATTTCATGCCGTCATTCTCGACCTCGACCCCCGATTCCCCGTACAGAGTATCGACCGCGAAGCGGGTGGCGATCGCGCAGTCGTGGCCGACGGCGCGCCGGACCTTTTCCAGGGTTTCGAGCCAGAAGCGAGCGCGATTTTCCAGCGAGCCGCCGTATTTGTCCTTGCGCTTGTTGTAGTAGGGCGAGAGAAACTGCAGCGGCAGGTACGAGTGCGCGCCGTAGACATAGACGATGTCGAAGCCCGCTTCACGCGAGCGCAATGCCGCATCGACGTAGTACTGCTGCACGGTGGCGATGTCGTCCAAGTCCATTTCTTTGCAGTAGGTGAGCGTTTCGAATTCCGAGGCGTATTGACTCGGTCCCCGCGGCGTCGCGCGCGACTCCATGCAGGGCGCGTGGGACCCGCCGTACCACAGCTCGACCCCGGCCAGCGACCCGAAGTGATGGATGTGATCGGTCATGGCGCGCAGATTGCGCACGTCGCCCGCATCCCAGATGCGCGCCGACAGGCGATGAGTGTCGTCCGATTCGGGGTGAATCGAACAATACTCGGTATTGATTCCCGCCCAGCCGCCTTCAGCTTTCAGCGAACGATGCGCCGCCTGGAAACCCGGCTTGTCGGAACCCGCGCCGATGCAATGCGGCACCTGATAGAACCGGTTGCGCAGCGTCTTGGGACCGATCTTGATCGGCTGAAACAGGATGTCGTGTTTTGGGTCGCGCGCCATACTCTTTGTCCTCTGCCTTTGTAGCGGTCTTTATTCGGGAAGGACTCGCCTCTCGAGGCGAGGAACTCGTATCATATTCTCGATCGAACGGCGCTGGCCAGACGGCCGCCGCGCCGATCGGAAGTGCGCGTCGAGCCACCGGAGGAGTGCGCGGGCATCGGAAGTAAATAACATGCCGGTTACTGTAGTGCAAACTTATTGCGTGCAGTGTAAATTGAGCCGTATGCGCATGGAAGCTGCAATCCATGCGTGACCCTTCGGATTCAAAGAGGCCTCGCTTGGCGCGTTCACCCAAAAACCCTAGATCGGGCGCCGCATCGGCAGCCGCTTCGATTAACGTCGGCCGGCAACTGGGCGCGGTCGCGCGGCGCGTGCGCGAGAGCCAGGATTTGACGCTGACGGATGTGGCGACCTCCGCGGGGATCAGCGCGGGGATGCTGAGCCGCCTGGAAACCGGTCACGTCACCCCCAGCCTGGAGACCTTGGTCGCGCTCGCGGGCGCGCTCGGCGTACGGCCGGCGTTGCTGCTGCAACAGCTCGGCGGGGACGAGGAGGGGGCGCAGCGAGTGCCCGCGGGCCAAGGACTCGAGGTGGTCCGGCGGGGTACCCGCCGCGGTCATACCTATCATCTGTTGGCCGCGCAGCGCGGCCCGCGAAAATCCTTCGAGCCCTTTCTGGTGACGCTAACCGACAAGAGCGAAGTGTTTCCCGGCTTTCAACACCCCGGCACTGAATTCATTTACATTCTCGCCGGCTCCCTGACCTACCGGCATGGCAGCCACAGCTATCCGCTGGTTGCGGGCGATTCGTTGAGTTTCCGCGGCGAGGTACCGCATGGCCCCGAGACCTTGGACAAGGTGCCGATTCGGATGCTGTCCATCATCGTTTACGATGGCGAGAATTGAGCGAATTCAAGGCTGGCTCGCGCTCATCGAGGCCAGCCTCTCCTCCATTGCCTTGCCGAAATAAGCCTGTGGATTTGACGGGTCGACGTGCTCCCGGCGTTCCCGCGCAGCTATGGCCGACTTGGCCGTATCGAACGCGTCGCGCAACGAGTGCGCGTCAGGCAACGCGTCCCGGTAAAACGCCTCGCCAAAGTAGGTCAGATCGCGGTCGTTCGAACATCCGAACGAGGTGCGATCGGCTGCCGATGCCGTGATGACGATGGTTTGCGGATCGCGCAAGTTTTCGATGAAGCCCCCGGCGTAGCACGCCGAGATGATGATGACGCGCCATTTGATTCCGGATTCGCGCAAGGCATCGGCGAGATCATCGTCGGTCAGATCCTGGAGCGGAAGCTGCGAATTGGAGACTATGATGGCGGGATCGTCCGCGCCGTGCGAGGAAATCGACAGGAAGAGGACGTCTCGGTCGACATTCATGCGCGATCCGAGGCCGCGCAGCGCATACTTCAATCCGGATACGGTCGCGAGCGGAGCACGCTCCAAATCGCGCTGATCGTTGAGCAGCGACACCTTTCTGCCGGCCATATCGTATCGCTCGCCGAGCACCCGCGACGCCAAGCCGATTTCTTGTGCGAACACCTTTTCATCGCCGACGCCGGCAAAGCCGAGGA
Organism: Steroidobacteraceae bacterium; assembly: GCA_036498345.1. GTDB lineage: Bacteria > Pseudomonadota > Gammaproteobacteria > Steroidobacterales > Steroidobacteraceae > Bog-1198. Next base: position 903 of record DASYFQ010000079.1, on the reverse strand, counting down.
AGTAAGCCTTCGGTCTCGGCGAAGTGTCATGGCCGACGGCGGACAGCGCCTCATCGATCCGGCCAGCCTGCCCGAACAAAATCGCCTCGCCATCCGCTCCCGCGTCGCTCGGCGCGGCAGCCTCCGTTTCGAGCGGCGCCCACACATCGGGAATGACCTCCAGAGTATCGGTTACCCAGCTAAACCCCACAATGAACACGAGGCCGGCGCAAGCGGCTGCGCGCTGCGTGTAGCCGGTCACGGCGTGCAATCCGCGCGCCAAGTACAGCAGCGTGTAAACCGCCACGAGGAGGCTCCCGGCCAACACCCACGAGGGATCGAGATAGGCCGCGACCACGCTCGTGAACAGCAGCGGCACAGGCACCACTCCCATCGCCAGCACGAGCGCCGCACCGAATGCCGGTGCCGGACGCGCCCACCACCGCAACAGAGCAGCCAACCCCAAAATCGCCACCAGGTACCACGCAAGCAGCGGTATTCCGCCGGGGAAAAATTGCGGATCCGGTTGCGCCTGCCATCGGTCGATCAGCACCCAGGCCGACAGCCACACCGCGCCCATGATCAGAGCGGCATGCGACGGGTCGCCGGAGGGCACCGAGCTCACCGGCCTCAAGAGCCATAGGCGCGCCAACGCGGCACGCCATCCTCGAGGCGGATAATCGGCGTTGGTGGGGGCGTCAATCATGGTGACCGATCATCATACCAGCAGACTATTAGAGCGCCGCGTTGTGCGGTATGGTTCCGAGACGCATGACTTTCCGGTGGCTATATGACCTTGTACAGGTTGGGCGATGTTTCTCCGACGATAGCGATGAGCGCGTATGTCGCGCCGAACGCCTCGATCATCGGCAAAGTGGTGCTCGCGGACCGCAGCAGCGTGTGGTTCGGCGCGACCCTGCGCGG
>DASYFQ010000078.1:0-35462 GCA_036498345.1 Steroidobacteraceae bacterium | reverse complement strand
GGCACGCTGACCGCTGCAACCAACGCCAACAGTCCAAGCGCCCAGCTGCCGCGCTTCGCATCCCCGACGACATACTTGAAGTAATACAAAATATTCTTCTGAAAGATGGTGTTGACGAACGAAGTCACACCAACCGCGAGCAGCACCAGATACAGGGGCCAGTTCGCGCCCGTGGCACGAGCCTTGGCGAGAAAACTCGGTCCACTCGGGTCTTCCTCGGTCGAGGCATCCAAACCCTTCGCGGCATATGCCGCAGCGAACAGGATGATCGTGGCGCACACGGCATAGAGCGCGCCCAGAATCACCCACGCGCCGCGCACGCCGACCGCCTTTGCGAGGAGACCGACCAAGGGCAAGGTCGCCATCGCCACCAGTACCGCCGACAGTGTGGCCGAGATCATACGCGCCGCCGTGATATCTGCGCGCACGCCCGCGTCGCGGGTGATGCGCGCACTCAAGGCCGTGTACGGCACCGACACAACCGCGTACAGCGTGCGAAAGGCGAAATGCGTGATCGCGGTCAGCGCCACTGCACCCGTTGCGGGATACGTGGGCGAGGCCAGCATCAATACGAAGGCTATCGCGAGTGGAACCGCGCCGAGCAGAAGAAACGGGCGATAGCGCCCGAAGCGGCTGCGCGTGCGATCGGCCAGCAAGCCGACGATCGGATCCAGCGCCCCATCCCAGATCAGCGCTGCCATGTAGATCGCACCGGCCGTTGCCGGCGGCAACTTCAACACGTCCGTATAGAAATACAGCAGATAGAGACTGGCGATCTGCCAATAGAAATTAAAGCCGAAGTCGCCGATGCCGATCGCGATCTTGCGCCCGATAGTGAGCGGAACGGCGGCCGCTGCCCGATCCGCCACATCGGGGCCGTTGTCCTTCAGACTGCGCTCGTTCGCTGCATCGTGGTCGTTTCGGGCCTCATCATCAGGTGCCACGGGCTGGCCATGTATTCGGTTTTTCATTGATATCCTGTCGGCATACGTTCCGTGCAATCCGATTGATTGACTATCCACATGGATAATATAGTATTCGGTACTCTTGAGCGAAGCGGCTGGGATCGGACCATGATCGAACGAGCGCTAGACGACCGATGGAATCGGGATGGGTTTTTCATTCTGCGCGGGCTCGTTCCGAAGGCGGATGCAGCCGAGGTCGAACGCGAAGTGATCGACAGGATCAGAAGCGATCCGCCCGAACGACATGCTGACGCGCAGTATTATATGTCCGGCGATGACTACCTCATCTTTCGGGAAACGGCACCCAGCCCGAACGCGATCAATCCCGAAGACCGCATCTCCAAGGTGTTCAACTGTCACGCGGAAGGAGCGACCCGCCGTGTGGCCGAGAGTTCGAGCGTCGTCGATATCGTGTCCGATCTGCTGGGTCCCAATATCGATTGTTTCCAGAGCCAATTCATTTTCAAGAATCCGGGCGTGATTGGCCAGCCGTGGCATCAGGATTCTTATTATTTTGACTTCACGCTTCAACCGCAAATCGGCGTCTGGCTTGCCCTGACACCGGCGACGCTGGAAAACGGCTGCCTCTGGGTGCTGCCGGGGTCCCATCGGGGACCGATACACACGCATGTGCCGGACTCGAGGCCTGAGGCCAATCGCGGTTATGTCGAAATCGTCGATCAGAATGTCGATGCGCAGCAGCCGGTACTGATGGAAGCCGGCGATGTGCTGTTCTTCCACAGCTTCCTGATGCATAAGTCGATGGACAACGTGGCGCAGTACCGCCGCTCGGCAATGGTGTATCACTATGGCCGCATGGGCACGCAACCGGCACCCAACGTCTCCTCCGAGAGGCTCCAAAGCCTGCGCGCGGTCAACCGCTGGATATCCGTGCGCCGCGCGACGTAAGGTTTCATGCAGCCGGTTGCCTACGGGTGATCGTTACCCGCGCGATCCCTGAGCGGGTGCAGCCCATTGTCAGAAGCTGGGTCGACGCGCTGAATCCGAACTCGTGCAGGCTTTCCGGCGCCTGTACCTCGTATCCGTGCGGGAAATGCCACGCGGGAATGTAGATCTCTGTCGCTCCCTCGATCGCCGGATCCGCATCGAACTCGAGAGTAAACCTCCCCTCCTCCGCCTCGAACTTCATCGCGACCAGTGTCCCCTGCACGAAGCGGGCGCAGGGCCGGCAGAACCCGCCGATTGCGCGGCCGCCGGAATCGATGCGCGTGGGATCGTCCTGTTGATCCCGGGAGAAGATCGACAGGTCTTCCTGATTCCACCCGTCGCCGATGCGTAAGTCATTGCGATTGGATGCAGTGTAGTTCCACAGAGTGGCATGCAGAAGCAGTTCATCGAGCGCCTCATACATGAGAGACAGCGCTGTGGTCTGTGCCGCCCAGATTCCCGCGTCGCGACTGCCCTGAGCCCAATCGCGATACGCGGCTCCGTCGTTCAGATCGAACGGCACGCCGAACTCGCCGATCAAGGTCGGCGCAAGCCCAAGTTCGCGCGCCCGCGCCGCGACCTGTCCCAACTCGCGCACGTAGCGCTCGCGAATTGGATCGTGGCCGGCGACGGTAGACCCTGGACCCGGGCCGGGCCTCCCGGCCATGTCGGATCCCGGGTCCGCGTCCGCGCGATCCGTGACCTCGAAACGCTTGGAAAAAAGCAGCGGTGCGTCGTACCAATGGTTGGCATTGACGGTCCGCGGCGGGAGTCCAGCCGGAAACCTGCGCCCTGCTGCCACGCCCCACGGGTCCATTTCCGCAAATACGCTCCAATCCGACCGGTGCGCGCGCACGGTCCTGGCTACCTCGCCATAGAAGGGGCCGAATCCGACTTCCGCCACGGTTTGAAGGCGCGTGCCGGTGCCACAAAAGTGGCTGTCGTTCACGCAATCCGCACGGCCGTCGCGCACCCGATAGGCGCCCGCTTGCTCGAACGGACAGGCGGCGCCAGACCGCCAGATGGAAATGCCCCGCGGATTCAACAACGTCGCGCCGGTCGTTGCGACGGCTCTCCGAGAGAGGTCGACGGAAACGACGGGAACCTCAGTGGGGATCCCGTGGGCGATGGCCAGTGCATCGAGCGCGGACAATACCGGTCCCGGCCGCGGCAGCAGTGGGTTTTGCTTGGTCGGATGGACATGCCGATAGGTCAACCGCTCGCCGATCCAACCAATGCCCGGTTCGTTCAACGTATCGAAGCCCAAGACGTTCGGGTGCGCATGGAGTCTGCGCGCCATCTGATCCATGGCGCCGAGATAGTGATGCTGCAGGTAGTCCTGCACATTGAGGCCCTCGATTCGAAAGTCGGGTGCAACCCATCGGCCTCCCCAGAACAGCGTCCACATGATGGCGTTGGCCGGCAGCCGATAGTTCAGGCCCCAGCTCATCTGCGGATACGCCGCCTGCTGCGCCACTTGCGAGCCATAGTCATAGGCGTATTGCATGACGTGGGCGGCCCCCGCAGGTCCGAATTTCGTAAAGTCCAACCCCACTGCCTCGAATGTCCATCCCGGCGCCCCATCGCCGCCGGACATCCGCGACCACACGTCCTGGTGAAAATCCACGAACACATACAGGCCGTAGTCGCCGGCGCGCCGGCAGATCTCGGCGAAATACTCCAGGTACGCCGTGTCATAAGTTTTCGGGCCCGCATGTTCCACCGCTTCCCACGTGGTCAGCAAGCGGATGCAATTGAAACCCCAATGCCGCAGTCGGCCGAAGTGCTCGTCCGCTTCCTCGAGCGGAAACGGCCGGCCGATGAAGGACACTTCCCGGTGATCGGAAAAATCCGAGTAATGGTGAGTCCCTCCCGTCGGCCATGGCAGTTTGCAATCACCGCCCACGTTGACGCCGCGCAAGAGGACTTCGCGGCCGTGCTCATCGATGAACCGATCACCCTGTACGCGAATTCGGGGACAGGGCGCCGGCGGCGAACTCGGCGGCGTGCGCCCGGTGAAAGTCGGCCGGCTGATCGTCATCTACGGGTTTTTCGGCGGACTGCCGTGCAGGCCCGCCAAGTAGTCGAGGCGATCGTGGTACGGGTTGCTGCGTGCGGTGGCGCCGCCCGAGCGATCGAATTCGAGCACCGTGTCGCTTTCGGGAGAATATTTCGGCCAGGTCGCGCGACCGGCGTCGTTCGGGTTACCGTTCTTCGCGAAGGATGTCCAGTAACCCTCGATGAGCTTCGACGTCTCCCGATCCTTCTCGGCCACGGGATACTTGGTCTTGTCCCACGTGTCGAATACATAGGGGACGTCCGTTGAATGCATGGCCCGAGACATGACTTTCTTGTGCGACTCGGCGACATAGGAGAAGCGATACCAGTAGGTCGGTTGGCCCGCGCGCGCCGCCAGCCGCGCCAGGTATCGGGACGGTTCGACGAATATCCAATCGCTTCCCGCCTCGGCCGCCAGCATGATGGTGTCCCCGCCCTTGTCGGGGTCGTACAACGGAAGCAGCGCGGCACTGTCTCCCGGGATGAGCTTCAACGTCTTCCTGGCCTGCTCCAGGTTCATAAACAGAATGCCGGCCTCGTGATCCATCGTCCCGATCAAATAGGGGATGCGCTGCTGTTCTCCTTGCGCAAATGCCTCGCTGATGTTCTTGGTGAGCACAGTGCCGTCCAGCATCGGACCGGAATAGGTGTCCGGCTGCATGTCGCTCATTTGCAGACCCCCGACGATCGTCTTCGCCGGCAACGCGCGCAACGCGCCGGCATCGTTGGCGGCCTTGACACTGGCCGCAAATGCCAGCCCGCGCGCCTCGGCCGAAGCGGTGCCGTCCGCCAGTTTCTCCGTCAGCTTCGGAAGGGTGTCGCGCCCTCCTCCGGACTGCACGATCGCTTTCTGGAAAAGGCCCCGCGCTGCCGCAGTGATCATCAGGACATTGACGGACCCACCGCCGGCCGACTCGCCGAAGACGGTGACGTTGCCAGGATCTCCACCGAAGGCCGCAATATTCCGCTGCACCCAGCGAAGCGCAGCGATCTGATCCAGAAAGCCGAAATTACCGGTCGGTTCCTCTTTGGCTAGAGCCGTCAATGCCGGGTGTGCAAAGAACCCGAAGCGGCCGAGACGGTAGTTGATCGTCACCACCACGACGCCCGACGCCGCGAGATGCCTGCCGTCATAAATTTCCCGGGCGGCCGAGCCGTTGACGAATCCACCGCCGTGTATCCACACCATGACGGCGGCTTTGGCGGCTGATTGCGGAGACCACACATTGAGCGTGAGGCAATCCTCACTCGTGGGCTGCGAAGAAATCGCCAAATCCGCGGCGAACTGCTGCTGCATGCACTCGTTGCCCCAGTGATCCGCCGCGCGGACCCCCGTCCAGGGCTGCGCGGGTTGTGGGGGCCGCCAGCGCAACGAACCTATCGGCGGCGCCGCATACGGAATGTTCTTGAACGAAACGATGCCTTCCAGGGCCACACCCTGCAATTGTCCGCCGTCGACGCTGATGACAGCTGACGGCTTCCCTGCGGGAGCGCCCGATCGCGGGCCCGGCGCACATGCGGCCAGCATCGCGCCTATCGCTAGCGCTGCCAGAAGATTTTGCGTGGCGGCGCGACACGCCGTGGACGTATGAGTATTCACGGTTCGACTCCTTGAGCGCGTCAGGGCGGCGCGTTGCTCAAAATTTGAAGTCCATCGCTATGCCTACCTGGCGAAACGAGTCTTGATCGAGGTACTGCGCGTGCGAGCCCGGACTTCCGAGTTGAGCGGCGACGGGCGTGTCGGCGACGAGGACCGGCACACGCTTGTCGGTTAGGTTGCGGCCGAACAGGGCAACGCTCCAGCGCTTGTCGGCGGAACGGATCCCGAGCCTGGCGCCGAGCATCCAGTAAGCACCAAAGGAATTTCCCGGGTCATAGACGGCGCTGTAGGTCACGGCGTCCGAATACATCGCATCCGCTTGGATGAAGCCCTGAACCGTCGCGACAGGTACGTGGAATTCACCCCAGTTGATCAATTTCCACTTCGGCTGTCCGATCGCCTGATGCCCCGATGCGTCCGCGACCCCCGCAAAATTCGCGCCGTTAACGACCAGCTGGCAACCCTGCGCAGCACCTTGTGTCGGTCCGCAATTGAACGTGGTGCCCGCACCGTACGTTGCGTCGTTGTAATTCAGCGACGTCGACAAGGACAGCTGCGCAATGGGTTCGGCCAGTGCGGAGAGCTCGACTCCGCGCGTATGCAAGGACTTGGCATTGCCGAAGTACGATTGCGCCGTGGCGGTGTCGAGCAGCTGCACCTGGTAGTTCTCGATCGTCATCGTATATGCCGTCGCGGCCAGCAGCAGGCGGTGGTCGAGCAGACTGAGCTTGGATCCGATCTCGTAGTTCCAGGGGATTTCCGCCTTCACGACCAGCGGCACGCTGGGATTGGGCGCCTGGTCGTTGATCGCTGGACCCTTGAAGCCCTTGGTCGCCGTGGCGTACACCATCACATCCGGCGTAAAGTTGAACTGCGCGCCAAGCTTTCCCGACAGCTCTTGGTGGGTGTTCGATGCGGCGAACGAACCAATGCCGGCAAACGGACCTATCGAGCCCGGGGTCACGAATTTTCTGGTGCTTGCGCCGACTTGATCGTCATCTCCACGCACGCCCGCGATCAACGAGAATCGATCGGTGACATGAATGGTCGATTGACCGAAAATGGCCACGCTCTGTGATCTGCCCTCGGTATCAAAGCTATTGCCCACCGTGAGCCCCGCCGCCACCAATGGCGGAACATTGAACGTGCCGGTCTGATTGCCCGAGGCGGCCAGCGTGCTGTGATAGAAATAGACACCCGCGACATATTCGAACGTCTGATTGCTGGGCGAAGTCAGCCGGAACTCCTGGCTGAAGCTCTTCACCGTCTGAGACGCATCGTTGCGATTGAAGACGTCGTTGATGGGCACGCTGTCCGTGTCGTATTGGTTCGAGATTTTGTCCGTCCGGGCCGCGCTGATCGAGGTCAGCGTAATGCCGGCGGGAATTTCGTAGTCGATCTGCAGCGAGCCACCGTAATTCTCGTAGTCGATGACCGAGGGTGCGTCGAGGCAGGTGTTGCCGTTGTTGCGGCTCGGGGTGATGCCGCATTTGGCCGCCAAGGTGTTGGTCAGGAACGAGCCCGGCTGCGCGTCGATGATGGTCCAGCCGACGCCGCTGCCCTTGGTTTTGTCGTAGTCTGCAATGATGTTGATCTGCAACCGATCAGTGACGTTGTTGAGATACCGCACACGGATCCCGTCGTCATGCTGATTGTTCCACTCATGCGTGAACAAGTTGTCGTAGATCTTGCCCGGGTTGAAGTAATTGCCGCTGAGCCGCAGCGCAGACGAGTCGCTGACCGGCAGATTCACGGCCGCCTGCACACGCGCCTCGCGGCGATCGTCGTACTCGATGTGGCCGGATCCTGACACGGCGGCGGGATCGGGCGCATTCGTGACGATATTGATCGCGCCGGCCGCGGCGTTCTTGCCGAACAGCGTTCCTTGCGGCCCGGCCAGCACTTCCACCCGCTTGACGTCGTACAGTGCCAGCGGGTCCTGTGGATTGGCACCCGAGGGAACCGACACATTGTCGATGATCAGAGCGACGTCGCCCTCGGCGGAACGTGCGAATGACTGGGTTCCCACCCCGCGGATGGTGAGGAATCCCCCGTTGCCGGCGTGAGCGGAAAAGGACGGCGCAATGAGCTGCAGCTGCGACACGTCGGCGATGTTGCGATCCAGGAGCTGACTCTCGTTGACGACGGTGACCGACAGCGGTACGTCTTGGAACTTCTCTTCGCGCTTCTGCGCGGTCACCACAATCTCCGTCAGCGAGGTTGCACCGTTCTCCGCAAGGCCTGACTGGCTTTCCGCCGCCGGCGATGCCCGGGCCGTCATCATTGCCAAACCAATCAGCGACGCCTGCAACGGCCAAAGCATCCTAGCCATGATTGTCTCTCCCCTTCCGCGACCTCGCCCAACCGCGAGGTCATTATTCCATCTATTTTGATTATCCACTCGTGTAGTGAGTATCGCACTATCGACAATGAGCTGCAATACCCCCAGCGTTTTGGAACATTGTCGGTGTTCAATTGGCAATCCATATGGGTAGTCAGTGGAATTGAAAACCCGCCACGGGCATTAGGCCAGGCGGCCCGCCGGTGGGGCACTCCGGACTCTCAGGAGCGCAGAAACAGCCGCACCACCGCCTGTGCGTGGCGCTCAACTTCGTCAGGCAGGAAGACATCGCGTCCGGAGAGCGATTTCACTTCCGGCGCCAGCACGAAATACATCTGGCAGCTGGCCGCCAGACTGAATGCCAGCGAGACGGTATCGACGTCCTGAAGATCGCCCGCCGCCCTGAGCCGCTCGATGACACCGCTGGAGACGAGATGCCGGGCACGAATGAAGCGCTCGGTCGCCCACTCGAGCTGCGGGCCGTCCAGACTAGATTGCTGGATCATGATTCGCGCGTGCTCGGGATGCTTGGCGCAATAGCGAACGTAACGGTGCACGTACGTGGTGAACAGCTCGCGGTCACTCAGGCCCGCCCGCACCTCCACATCGAGGTTGACCTCGCTATCGAGCCGTCGAAACAGGAATGTAATGGCTTCGTGCCATAGCACTTCCTTGGTTCCATAGACGTGGCGGATCATGCCGTGAGTCACACCGGTCTGAGCCGCGATGTTCCGGATGGAGGCGCCCTCGAAGCCGTAGCGGGCGAAATGCTCGAGCGCGCTCTGCAGAATGCCCGCACGCGTAACTTCCAGTCTCTCGACCCGCGTGCGCGGCTTTGCGCGTCCCGCGGTCGTGCGGGGCTTAGCCGCCGCGCCGCGCTGCTTTCGCCGGCTCGATTTAGGAGTTTTGGATGCCATTATTCTTCCAGGCGACATGTTCGCGCAGCTTTCTTTTGAACCGCCAGTCTACTGGAGCCTACCTCGTGGTCAACCAACGTACCGCGCAAGTGCGGGCGATCGAGGCCCGGTTCTGTTTTGATACTTGATGTACAAACCGATGGCAATGAGAGCATCCTCGGGCTGTGGAGGACAGCTCCTCGAGGACCGACACGTGCAAAGAATCCTATTCCTTCAGTCGATGTGGGCCATGCTCAGCCGCCATCGCGATGGGTTTGAGCCAACGCTCGAAACCAATGTCCAGCGCATTATCGACGCTCGATACGACGGCGTCAGCTTGCCATTTCTCGGCCGCCACGAGGTTGGGCAAGTGGCGGGGCTGCTTGAACCTCGAGGGATGGTCATGGAAGCCGTGTGCTTTCCGACGGTTGTCGACGATCTGAAACCGGTGCTGGAACTGGCCGCGGAATTCCGACCTCATCATATCAACTTACAGCCCAATGTAAGGCCGCGCCGCATTCAGGATTGCGTGTCGATCCTCGAAGGATGGCAGCGACTCGCTGAGCAATGCGATATACCGGTGTACGTGGAAACGCATCGTGATCGCATGACCACGGACCTTCTGTTTACTTTGGATCTGCTTGATCAACTGCCGAACCTCAGGCTGGTGGCCGATCTTTCGCATTACCTGGTCGCCAGGGAGTTTGCCTACCCGGTCAGCGCAGAAAATCATGCCTACATACGTAGGATTCTCGACCGAGCATGGGCGCTGCACGGGAGAGTCGCGAGCCGGGAGCAGGTTCAAGTGGAGATATCCTTGCCTCAGCATCGCATTTGGCTGGATCTTTTTCTCGAGTGGTGGCGCTATGGGATGCAAAGCTGGCGTACGCGGGCGGCTGACAACGATTCATTGGTATTTGTGTGCGAGCTTGGACCACCGCCTTATGCGATTACGGATACCCAGGGTGAGGAGCTCACCGACCGCTGGAATGAGGCACTCTTGCTTCGCGAGACGGTTGCGCAGTTGTGGAAAAATCTCGACTGTTAGACGCCCGATGCCGCACCGGTTTCAACGGCCGGTGCCCCAACCCCCGGTGGCCGCTGCCTCGGCGCGCGCTGCTCCCGACCTAACCGCGCGAGTCTAGTCGAGATGCAGCTGGTACTTCGCACAGGATTCTCGAGCCACGAAACTATCCGGGAAGGGCGGCTCGTTGCATTTGCGTCGGCTAGTCTCGTCCAGGGACGGGAACTCGTTCTGATCGATGAGACGGGTCCAAGCGTCCATTTCGTCTCGCCTGCACCTCGCGGCGACCGTCGTGGGGTTAGTCGCGTCCGATGTGACTTTGCTGCAATAGGACACAATCCGATCGGCCGCTTTGGGGTCTTTCGTCCGGACGGGAACCAAATCGTCGGCGACGGCGGTAGGCGCCGCAGCTGTTGACGTTGCAGCTGTTGACGTTGCAGCTGTGGACGTTGAGCTGGGTTCGGCGGCAGGCGTTCGCGGCTGCAGGCTCTTGGTATCTTTGGCGTCGGCAGAAGCAGGTGCTGTCCCGCCTGCGGATCCCGCATTGTTTTCGGGCATCGTCGCTGGGGGTACTTCGGCCGGAACTCTGCCGGGATTTACCGCCATCACGTCGGAAACAGCTTCTTGCGGCGCCACCGGCGCTGGCCCTTTCGAATCCCATGCCGCAACCGCGGAGCCTGGTGTTGTTTGCGACACGTCAGCGATCGCGGCCGCAGCAGCCGGAGCCGCCGCGAGAATTTGGGTGCCTCTTGAGGTTGAATTCTCCGCAGTACGCGTTTCGGCAGCCGGTGCCTTGCAATCGTATTTCCATAGATGGGCGGTCGGTATGTCCGGAATCGATGACATGATTGAGCTTAGACGGCAACCCTCGAGCGGGATACCCTCGCGTGCCGTCGCCGCGCATGACTTGGAGAGAATATGGTCGCTCCTGGATCTCGAAGTCATCTGCAGCGCGACAGTATCGCTGCTCGCCAGGCACGTCTTTCGCGACATCGGACCCACTACATATAAAGGCGCCTTGCCGGCTTTGCCGGAGAGCGATACGGCGAGATAGGCCAGATTTGCACCCGCGTCAACGAGCACCAAAGCGCAGCCGCTGCCGTGTAGTCTTGCCGCGATGCGTTGCATCTGGTTGCATTGGATCTCTACCGCATCTTCCTTCGAGAGCTGAGCTGCGGCGGACCTCTGATCATCGGTCAGAAACATATCGGCTCTAGCGTCGCTGCCGGTGTGAAGGATCACGACGGGATGACCCGAGGTGTCCTCGTTGATCTCTGCCACAGTGCCACTGACGCGGATCGAGCTGTTGCCGATTTTGCTTTGGATGGCCACTTCATTCGCGTCGTAGTCTTGATAGAGTTGTTCCACATTGGTCCGATAGACGGCGCTGTTTACGGGCTTGGGCTCGACTGCGGGCTTGGGCTCGACTGCGGGCTTGGGCTCGACCGCAGGCTTGGGCTCGACCGCGGATTGAACAGTCGCGACGAGGGGAACTCGGTCAACCGTCTTTTCCGGGGTTTTGACGATCCGGACAGGAGTGATGCTGGTCCCGATGAAGCCTATGAGCTGTTTGGGTACCGGTATTATCCCGGTCAACCAAAGCGTTGTTAGTGCCCCCCACGCGAGCAGGCCGGCTATCAGCGTCCCGTAAAGCCAGGCTCTGACGCGACGCGGCTTAGGCCGCACCACTCCAGCAATTGGCACGCCGCAATAAGGGCAACACGCAGCCTTGTCGGAGACCTCTTTGGTGCACTCTTTGCAGGCAATGATCGCCATGGAGCTATGTCGGTTGACCGGTTAAAAGCGAATCCCCAGCGTGATAGGTACGAACTTGGTCTGATCGCGGTTGGGCAAAATGCGTAGATAGCGCGCTTCCATGAAGAACGACGTTCGTTCTGCGATCGCGATTTCAAATCCGACTCCGGCGTTCCACGCGTGGTGCCATTCACTGGTCGTGCGCTGCTCGGCAGTGATGGCGGGGAAATAGCCCGGCTCGCAATCAAAGTAGCCGCACACCACACCGTTGACGATCGAAACTTGCCGCAGCACGGTTTGCTCGCGATACCAGCCGGCGCCGCCGAACAGGTAGAATTGCGCCGCTGATGAGCGGTGCGCAAGATTTAGTTGCAGGTCCGCATCGCCTCCATAGAAGTTTTCATGGCCGTAGGTGAAGTTTCCGGGATTAAGGAGCGGATCCTTGGCTCGAAACCTACTGTAGCTGCCGTCGACTCGAATACCTACCGGCAGCGCCGACGTCGGAAACCAGGTCAATCCCAGTCCATAAGTCGGGCCATCATCGATATAGTGACTGGTGGTTCCCTCCGCCAAGCTGTAGCCGCCGTCAATGTGTACGGCGAAGGGGTGGTATTTCAATTCCGGACGAGGCGGTGAATACCGAACTAGGGCGGGCGTTGCGGCAACCGGCGCGGGAGGAACTGGCCGCGAATAGGTCGGCGGCGCTGTGATCGGGGCGGCAAAGCGCACGTTGTAGCCGTGTCCCTCGAGACAGGCCGCCAGAGCGCGCCCGTACTGCTGGCGGCGCACATTGTAGTCAGACGATCCCACTCCGCCGCCATACTGCCCCGGATCGAAGCCTGTCTGACCTTTCGCCCAAAGCTGACATTCGTTGCGATCCGCGGCCAGCTGCTCCTGAGTCTGGCCGAACTTCGGCGTAACGGAAAGGTTCTCGGCTATTGTCGGCGCTGCAGCAGGCCCAGGCGTCGACGGGTTGTTCGTATCTTGCGCCAACGTCGTCAGCGGCGTTGCGCATAGCAGCAGAATGAGCGGAGAAATACCGGCGAGAGAGATTTGCGTCGTCATAGACTCAGGCGAGCCGAGCTCCGCCCCCCCATGTGTTAACGCGATGTCATCCGGACGAAAAGTGGACCTCGTAGAAGTGGAAAATGTTCCGCTAGAAATTGATCAAAATACAAACAATTCCAGCCAACTCCAGCTGGTGGTTTAATTCGCTGGAAAAATTGCGCAAGAGAATATTTGATGACCGCCTACAGAGGGATGACTGCAGAGGGTGTGCGCGCAGGACGTGCGATGTCAGGATGATGAAATGCCGTTCAGCAGGAGTGACGTTTCCGCGGAAACGCACATTCATAGAAATTCTTGATGTCCGCAGTAAGCGGTTGATTTACTGGCCTTAAAGGGGTCATACCTACCGCAAGCAATTGATTTATATCGGTGACAGCGCAATTCGCGCGGCGCGCAGGATGCGCGCTCGCGCCGATCAGACCGGCGAGCACTCCGAACGTCTGCATCCGAACGGAGTGCGCGCCGATATTGGTTTTTCAATCCTCGATCTCGCGAAAGGCATGCGCGAGGTCGTAACGCGCGACCTCGCGCCCCATCCTTACGGCTGCCTTGCTGGAGAATCGATAGTGCAACCCGGCCCAGAAGCGGGCATCGATGATCTGCTCGCGCAGATCGCTCGGCTGCTTGAAGTGCCGGACCGCGTCTAGATTGCCGGCCGCACCGGTGGCGTCGAAGCCGTGGATGTCAATATCTAGACGATCAGTGTCGAGGAACTCGCTCAGGACTTCGGCCATCGCGGAGGTCAGCGAGCCATGCGCCGCCGGATATTCGGGATGATTCGGAGTTGCAATCAATGGTCGCCAGCCGGCCAACTCGGGGGTCGCGGGGTTACCGTCGTCATACCCCGGTATGGGTCCGAAGCCGTCGCCCGCCGGTGACACCGAGGTCGGATCAATCGCCGTGACCGGACGCCAGAACAGGTAATGGTACTTGGCGTACATCACCGAGATCTGGGCATCCGCGCCAATCACGTTGACCATGGCAGCCAGTCGAGCGGTCTTTACGGGGCTCATATGGCGGGCATCGGCAATGTCACGCACCACGCGGTTGTACTGGCGAATCACGTTCGCGGTCCAGAACTTCGCAACAGCGGTCTGATCCGCGGTGCGAACCGTGCTGGATAGGGAGCCGTACGCCTTGATATTAGTGAAGGCGTCCACCCATTCATCACTTTGCAGCGACGGCGGCGGCTCCGGCAAGTATTGTTCGGCGCTCTGGAGCACGAAGGGTAAGACGTTGGCGACCCAGGGCGTTTGCGGCGGCGCGTACGCGGCAGGCGTCAAGCGCCATACACCCGGGCCGGGTGCCAGGGTCGGGAACGTCGAGGTCACACCGATCGGCGTCAGACGTCCATCGCCGCTGCGCCGCGTGATGATGCTGGTGGCAGCCGTGAGCCCGACCCCCTGCCCGTTTGCCTTTGCGCTACCGTCGGGAATCAGGGCGAGCGCCTCTGTATACACCGGATACAGCGTGGCGACCGCAGCCGGAAAGTAGTGAACGAGGGTGTCGTAGGCGGCCTCGACAACGGCGGCGTCGGTGGAGGCCCCGTGCGGCGCCAAGATCGGCGTGCCATAGGGTTGATAACGGCCGTTGATGGCAACCGTCGCGTTGTAAACGGCCGCCGAAACGTACGCCATGTAGATCAGGCCCTCGTTTTGAAACGCGCCCGCACCCACAACCGTATTCTCCGCTATTTGGTTCCATTGCTCGACGGAGTTGCCCGGCGGCAGAGCCGCTTCGGCATGTTGTGTGGATAAGAGCATCGCGGCGAGCATGGCGAGTGCCGGGGTGGTTAGAGATTTCGGCATGTTAATTACTCCCATTTTTGAGTCGAAGGTGATCGGTGCGGATACCGCTCTATTTCTGCGACGGAGGCACGCTAGCACCCGAGATTTCGACAAACCCGACATTTCCTGCCAAAAATCTCCAGTTGGAGGAAAATATGCTATTGCTCGGGTCCGCAGACTCAAAAATGCCGGTTAAGGACACGGACGATGACCGCAACGATTCCAACGGATATGCTGGCCCGAATCACTACCTTCGGCGACCTGCTGCGCTATCTGCGGCGTCGTGCCTGCATCACCCAGACGGACCTGTCGATCGCCGTCGGATACAGTGACGCGCAGATCAGCCGCCTCGAGCAAAATCTGCGACTGCCCAACATTCCAACGATTCAAGCACGGTTCGTTCCAGCGCTGCGCCTTCAGAACGAGCCGGCCGCTACCGATCGATTGCTGCAGTTGGCAACCGCGGCCCAGCAGGCCAAAGCATCGGCCATCGGTCGACCTCGTGATGTCTTGGGATCCGGATTACCGCCCTCCATCGCGGTGCTGCCCTTCGTCAATTTGAGCGCCGATCCCGACAATGACTATTTCTGCGACGGACTGTCGGAAGAGTTGATTAACGCCCTCGCCAAGCTCGAATATCTGTTCGTGGTGGCACGTGCCTCCGCCTTTTCTTTCAAGGGTCGGGGCATGGACGTGCGCGAAATTGGCCGCGCACTCAAAGTGGCGCATATCCTCGAGGGCAGTGTCAAGAAATCCGGGGAGCGGCTGCGCGTGACGGCTCAGTTGATCAACGCCGATACGGGATTCCATCTGTGGTCGGAGCGCTTCGATCGTCAGATCACCGATCTGTTCGAGATCCAAGATGAGATCACTCTCGCGATCGTGGAGAAGCTTAGGATAAAGCTCCTGGATCGGGACGCACGCGTACTCTTGAATCCACGGCGCCAGGGCGATCTTGCCGCCTATAACCTTTACCTAAAAGGCCGCTATTACTGGGCACAGCGGCCCCAGGGTATCAACATGGCGATCGATTACTTCAATCAGGCGATTGCCAAGGACCCTAACTACGCCTTAGCGCAAGCTGGCCTCGCGGATTGCTACGCGACGCTGGGATCGTGGGAAAACGGTACGCTGCCACCCATCAAAGCGATGAGCCACGCGCTGTCTGCGGCCACCAAGGCGCTCGAGCTCGATGATCAACTCGGCGAAGCCCACGCCGCGCTCGCGTACCGCACCACGCATCACGATTGGGACTGGGATACCGCCGACAAGCAATTCCGGCACGCTCTAGAACTGAATCCAAACTATGCGGTGGCTCATCATTGGTACTCACACTATCTGACCGCGGTCGGACGTATCGAAGAGTCACTTGCCGCAAGCAAACGCTGCTTGGAACTCGATCCGCTGGATCTCGTGATCAATATTCATATGGCGTGGCATCATCAGTTTTCCCGGCAGTACGATGAGGCGGTGGAACAATGCTGGCGCACTAACGAGTTGCACCCAAATTCCTTTTGGCCGCCGTATTTCTTTGCGCTCGCTTTTGAGCAGCAAGGCAAGATTGGCGACGCGGTGAACGAGTTCGAGAAAGCGATAAAAATGTCGGGCAACGTGACTTTCGCCATAGCCGGGCTGGGACATTTGTATGCAAGCTGCGGCGAGCAGCGAAAGGCGACCGCCATCATCGACTCCTTGCTGGCGCGGTCACGAGTCACGTACGTGCCCGCGTACGACATTGGCTTAGTCCATGCAGGGCTGGGGCGGTCGGACCTCGCGTTCGAGTACTTGCACAAGGCTCATCACGAGCGCTCTGGTTGGTTGACCTATTTGCGGGTGGAGCCCAGACTCGACAGCCTGCGCCCCGACCCCCGCTTTAAGGCCCTGTTGCAGCGGCTGCATTTATGCGATGAATCATGGAATCGGATCGCGAACCCGGTCTTGCAGCCGTAGAGCCACACCTCCGCTAAGAGACAGCCGGTGAGGCCGTTGATGGCGCACGTTGGCCTACTTTTCCGAACCCGATGCAGCGCTGCCCGCGTAGCTGGTTTCCTTCCCGTCCAGCGTTTGGGCGATGAACGTCAACTGCTTGAGCGGATCGCGCCCCGATTGCCAGACGGTAACGTCGGTTTCAACGGCCTCGTGCGGCAACAGATCGAAATACTGGTCGTTCCACAGCGGCAGAACGCTACCGCTTTCGACGTCCGGTCCGGCCAGCCGGACCCTCAGTCCGAAATTGAAATGGTCGCCATTGACGATTTTGACATGAGCCTTGGGATGGCCGTCAGCGTCTTTGGTCCAAGTGGCCGAAAGCGTAGCGACCGTCGCCGGACTTCGTGCAAGCAGCGGCTGGAAGAACGGGCGGGCACGGTCGGCGATCGACTCTGCGATGCCGGCCGCGGGTTGCTCGCCCGAGGCGAGCGTCAATAGAGTCGCGGCCATCGTGCCGAACAGGCGGCCTTCCGCAGAATCGCGGATCGCCCTGTCCAGAATCACGCGTTTATGATCGGCTCCCGGCACACCCTTCGGGCTGAACCCCAGGTAGGCAATGGTCCGTCCTTTGCCATAGCGGCCGGTAACCAGCAGCGGCAGCGCGTCCAGCTTCAAGAGAACTTCAGCGCCCGGCTTTGCGGCCAACATATGAAAACTCTCCGGGGCGAGACTGTCGAACGAAATGTCGCGCAGCCATGCCGGCGCCGCCGCGGTAGCGCCGATATGAAATGTCTCATGTGCGGCGAGCGCGTTCGTGAGTGTACCGGTGCGGTAGACGAGCTTCTCGAAGACGTCGTTCATGTGTTCCATCTGGACCGGCAAAACTTCGGCAACCGGTGTCAAATCCAGAGCCGCCGTCTTTACGGCGCCGCCGTGGAAGCTGCCTGAGCTGCCGGTGTGAACGAAGGTAACACCGCCTTTGACCGCCTCCAAAATCACCGGTGCAAGGCTGCGCGGCGCCTCCCGCCAATAGTTGTCATAGCCCGCCAACCAGATGACGTCGTAATCGCGCTTCACCTCTGCGGCAGAGGAAGGGAAATGCGGCGGGTGAATGACGGTCTCTTCGTCGACCGCCAAGGTTACCCTGGTGCCGAAGGCTTCCAAATAGTCTGCGACCGGTTCGGCCCAATCCGGTGTTCCTATGACCAGCACGCGCAGCGGGCGCGCTGTTGCCGGTGCGGAGACCTTGACGTAGCTGCTGGCGCTCGCCAGTTCCTCGACGCCGCGATGCAACTGCCCCCGCAGCAGATACACGCCGGCTTGCTTCGGCAGCTGCAGATTGGCGGTGGCCACCTGGGCGGCGCGCCCGGCTTCGATGGCAGCAGAAACATGATCGGTCTGAATCACGCGCCCATTCAAATCGTACAGCGTGTATTGCAGCGACAAATTCGACAAAGCGGTCTCAGGAAAATTTGAAACCCAGATGGGCACACTCAGTACCGATCCACCGGGCACGGACTCCAGGGGATTCGACATCGCGAAGCTGAGCGTAATCGGCTGGAAGGTTTTCTTCTGGGCATAGTACGCCGGCAGCGGTGTGTCGAATGCGTCGATGACGCCGAATCCGCCGATCGGGACCCGATGGAAGCTCTTGAACATCCAGCTTCGAATGCCGTTGATGGGATTGTAGAGTTTTCGCCGAAACGAATCGCCCGCGAATTGGTAGATGAACGACTGATAGACCTGAGAAGCATTGACGTAGTCGCGGAACGTCTTGATATCGAGAGTCACATTGGCGCCGATGGCCGAGGACAGCGAGTCCACGCCGGTGTTCTGCCAAGGATGAACGTAGGAGAATTCCTTGAGCCGTACCGGCGCCTGGATGGACGAGCGGTCCATCGGGTCGACGCCCCACAGCTTGTCGAGATCGACCGCGCGCGCGGCATCCTCGACTGGATAGAACGCCATCATGCCGTATTCGGACACGAAAGAGGTCGACGCCGCCAGGGTCTGATCGTAGGTCGTACCGTCCGCGATCCCGCCGTTCCAGTAATGCTCTTCGTTGAAGTCACAATAACTCGGATGGTAGAGAGTTTGGGGGTCTTCGCGGGCGACCACCTCTTCGATGACTTTGAGAAACTGCAGGTAGCCGGCGGTGGCTGCGGCCACGCGCGTATCCCAGTCGACCTGGATGTCATGGCCGTTCTTGGTGACCTCGGATACCGGGCTCCAGACGCCGATCGCGGGGTGATTGCGCAGCTGTCGAATTATCTGTGCAGTCTCTCGCGCCGACCAATCGAGGAAAGCTTGTTTCCGCGGATAATTGTCGTTGAGGGCATCTATCGGCCCTTCCTGATTGAAGGGCAGCTCCTCGAAAATCAACATGCCCAACCGGTCGGCCAGATCGTAGAAATCATCGGTGCCGACGACCGTGTAATTCAGGATCGAATTCATGCCGGCATGGCGCGCCAGGCGCAAATCCTTCTCGTAGGTCCAGCGGTCCAGCGATGCCGGATATAGTTGCGACATGGCGTAGTTGGCGCCTCTCGAGAGGATCCTGCGGCCGTTCAGCCGGTATTGATACTGCGCGTCCCGCTCGAGGGTGCGGATGCCGAAGATCGCCGACGATGCATCCAGAACCGCGCCGTGCTGATCCTTGATGACGACTTCGGCGCGGTATAGGTTTTGGGAGCCCAAGTCCCAGGTCCACCACAGATGAGCGTCCTTGACTTCAGCGGTGAAGTCGACCTGCGCCCCGCCATGAATGCCGCCGCTCGTCGAAAAGCTGCGCGGCGTCAATGTGACGGCAGGTCCGGTGAAGTTTTCCGGCTCCAAGGTGACTTCGATCGACCCGGTCACCGGCTTGCCCTGCGTGACGACGTGAACGCTGGAGCGTACGTTCGCCGTGCCGTCCTTCAGACCCGCCGTCCATACATGGATATCGTCGATGTGCGTGGGCGCCGTCATCTCCAGCCGCACGTGCCGGTGCAGCCCCAAAGGAAAGACGACCTGTCCCGGACCCGGCAATGCGTCCCAGTTCTCTTCGTACTCGCCCTTCATGAATTCGTAGTGGGACCGCCCAGGCAGCTTCCACGGCGATGTCACGCGGACGGCAAGGTAATTCGTGCCGCTCTTGGACAACCTATCGGTCACATCGAATTCGAATTGCGTGTAGGCACCTTCGTGGCTGCCGAGCTTGACGCCGTTCAACCAGACGTCCGCGAAGTAATCCACGCCGTCGAACAGCAGCCGAACCTCGCGGCCGGCCGCCCCATGGGGCGTCTCGAATCGCTTCGTATACCACCACTCCTTATTGTTCACCTCGATCAGATCCGGCGACTGCCCCAGGGGATCTTTGACGAAGGACGTCAATTGCACGTCGTTCGGAATCATGACGGGAATACTGCCGATCGCGCGCTCCGGCTTCGATGCAAGTCCCCTCTTCTCGCCCTCGCCGAATGCCCAACCGGATAGTTGCCATGCGTCGGTATCGAGGGACACCGTCGTCCGCGTATTCGTTGCTGCGGCAACCGCGGTACACGCGATACCCACCCCCATGAACACAGCGACTGAGAACGCGACTTTTCTGATTAGACTCACGGTCATCCCCCTCGTATGCGGACAATTTCACTCATGCCGAAAGATCCGCAATGCGCGGCACTGCGGAGAATGCGTTAGCTTCCAAGGCTTCGATGCGATAGCGGGTCACCAGGGGTTGGCCGGGCACGATCGCCACACTGGTTGCAATGCCCGCCGCATTGATCGGATTGCGCTCCAAGGTGAGATCGCGTCCCGCGTCGAACAACGCCGCGATCGGCTCGACACCCAGACCGCGGAACCGGCGGTTCCAGGGGGGCTCCGCGACCGAGCGGTCGCTAGGCCACAGCAGGCAGGAGGGCAATAGCTTGGTATCCCAGCTCAAGCGAAAGGCCGCTCGTTCGCTCGGGTAATGCACGGTAACCGGCGCTCGTATCCCGCAGAGCATGAGCATCTCCTCGGTCGGCGTGTCTTTCGGCAGACGTGCATAGTCGATGGTGCCGCCATCCATGCCCGGAACGGATTCGAGCCGCGTAAATCGTCGTCCGGGGGCCACCCGGCTGATCCCCGGCGGCACCACCGCCGGATACGTCATGCCGAACTCGAACGCGGACTCGATCACGAGTTCGGCCGGTGCTTCCGGCAGCCGCAGAATCGGATGCAGGCCCAGCGGCTGGCGCGTTGGGCGCCGCACGTGAATCGCGAGTTCGAGATCGAGCGCAGGCGCATCGGGCACCGCCGCAATACGCCGCGTCAAGAACTCGATGTCGTCATCGTCCGGATACGGCAATCGCAGACTGACGTGGGTGGCATCCGCGGAGATCAAGTTCCAGGGCGCGTCGGACGAAAGGCCGTGCGGCGACGCGTTGACTTGCTTCCACGCCCCGCTCTCCCACTCGGGCAAGAGATCCTGAGGGCGGCCGCCGATGCCGAACGGCACGCAAACGAATTCACCGCCGAGGTGGCGCAGGTGCGCCGGCAAGCCCGGATCCAATGCGGGATCATCGGCCCACGGAGCATGTGCAAAAGGTTGGAATGTCCTGCCCGACGGCAACAAAAATTCGCACTCCCAAAGCATGGCGGCGCTCGCCCGCACATCGGCTTTGCCAAAACGCCAATCGATCGCCCAGCGCTTCAAGTCGTAGTCACAGCCTCCGCGGTCACTCAACGCGAAATCTCACGAGCGCGTCCTCGTTGATGTCGATACCGAGACCCGGACGGGAAGGCAGCGGGATGCGGCCGTCAACAACCGGGAGTTCATTGGTCACGAGCGTCTTACGCAAATCCGAATCGGACAATTGCGCGGGCAGGAATTCGATATGGGTGCAAGTCGGCGAAACGATGGCCAAATGCGCCGACGCTGCGATGCCGATCGCCGATTTCCAACAATGCGGCACGACCAGCACACCCTGATCCCGAGCCGCCTCGGCAACCCGACGCGCCTCGGTCAAGCCGCCGACGCGACCGACGTCCGGCTGCACGACATCGAGTGCCTTGCGATCCAAATATTCCCGGAATTCGAAGCGCGTGTTGAGCCATTCGCCGGCGGCGATGCGCACCGGGGAGGCCCGGCAGAGCTTCTCATACCCTACGATATCGTCGCTGGGCAAAGGCGTTTCGACAAAAAACACGTCCTGATCGGCGAACATGTCGATCGCCCGCAATGCCGCCTTCCAGTCCTGCCAGCAGTACGCGACATCGACCATCAGAGTCAGGTCGGGTCCAACGGCCCGGCGGCATGCACGCACCATGTCCGCGACCTTGCGGTCGTCGCGGATCTGCAAGCCGTTGTGCGAGTAGGGACCGTGGATGCAGATCTCGAGTTTCGCGGCGTGGAAGCCTAAGTCGCGCGCCGCGACGGTCCGTGCGACGAGGCTATCCGTGTAGGTTATTAGATCGCTGCCCGCGGGCAGAATCGAGGCATACGGCGTGGCATAAGGCTGCGCGGCGCCGCCGAGCAATTTCCACACCGGCTCGTTCGCAATTTTGCCGCGAAGGTCCCACAGCGCCATGTCGAGCGCCCCGATTGCGCAGATTCCGAGGCCGCGCCGTCCGGTCATCGCCGAGCCTACGTACAAACGCTCCCACAATCCTTCGACATCGGTAGGGTCGGCGCCGAGCAGAGTCTCCTTGAGACCGAGGCCCATACAGTGTGTTCCGCGCGCCTCGATCATCGCGCGCGCGACCCAGGGGTTCGTGTCCGTCTCGCCGATGCCGACGTGGCCGGAATCGGTGTGGATCTTGACGACGAGATTGTCCTGCGCGGAGCTGCAGGCCTCGACGCTGAAATCAGGAACCAGCAGGACGAAACATTCGACGGCGGTGATTTTCACGGACTAACCCTTCTAGGTTTATGTTTACTAATGACTAATGTGTTTAACTTTTATCCCGGGCGCGGGTTCATGCCGTCGGGCGCAGACCATCAGAACGTCGCCGACACGCCGCCGTCGACCAGCAATATTTGGCCGGTCACGTACGCGGCATCCTCGCTGCAAAAGAAAACGGCGGGGCCCGCGATATCCTCGGGAAGACCGGCGCGCCCGAGCGGTATCCGGCGATACTTGAGATAAATATCTTTGAACCACTGCTGGTCGTGCTCATGAGAACCATCGGCCATGATGCACATCGGCGTGTTGATGTAGCCCGGCGCCAGCGCGTTGACGACGATACCGTCCTTGGCCAAATCACAGGCGAGGGAACGCGTCAGATTGACAATCCCGCCCTTCGCAACGGAGTACGCGGTTGCTCCAGGAGCACTGCGAACCCCCATGATCGAAGCGATGTTGAGAATCCGCCCGCCGCGCTTGCGGCCCTTGATCAGCGGCACCATGGCCATCAGAACGATCAGCGCGCCGTCGAGGTTGACCTTCAGTATCCGAGCATAATGCTCGAGGGTGACATCGTCGAACCCGACGGTGTCGACGACGGCCGCGTTGTTTACGAGTATATCGAGGCCGCCGAACCGTTGCCGTATTGCGTCCGCCGCCGCGCCGACCGACGCCACGTCGGAAACATCCATGTCGAGCGCGATGACGGCGCCCCCGCGGGCCGTGATCGCCTCGACAGCGGCGTTTGCCTGCGCGGCGTTGACGTCGCCGATTACCACCTGGGCACCCTCGTCGGCGAAGCGTTCGGCGATGCCGTAGCCAATGCCCTGCGCACCGCCCGTTACCAAAGCCACCGCACCGGCGAGACGCCGGCTACTCACAGGCAACGACATGCTGATCTTGCTCGCCCAAGCCCTCGATGCCGAGGCGGATGCGGTCGCCCGGCCGCAGATACACCGGCGGCTTCTGACCTAGTCCGACGCCGGGCGGCGTACCCGTGCTGATCACGTCTCCGGGTTCCAAAGGCATGAACCGGCTGATGTAGTGGACCAGATAGCGGACGCCGAAAACCATGGTCGCGGTCGTGCCGTTCTGATATCGGCGGCCGTTGACATCGAGCCACAGACGCAGGTTTTGCGGATCGTGCACCTCGTCGGTGGTCACCAGCCACGGTCCGATGGGGCCGAAAGTGTCGCAATTCTTGCCTTTGTCCCACTGTCCGCCCCGCTCCAGCTGGAACTCCCGCTCCGACAGGTCATTGCAAACGCAATAGCCCGCAACGTAGTCCAGTGCGTCGGCCTCCGCGACATAGAGCGCTCGGCGGCCGATGACGACACCCAGTTCCACTTCCCAATCCGACTTGCACGAGGCGCGCGGTATGCGCACCTCGTCGTTCGGTCCTTGGACCGTATGGCCCCCTTTGAGGAACAAAATCGGCTCGGGGGGTACCTCTTGGCCGGTCTCGGCGGCATGATCGCTGTAATTGAGTCCGACGCACACGATTTTACCGACGCCCACGACCGGAGGCCCGATCCGCCGATCAGGGGGTACGAGCGGCAATGCATCTATGTCGACCTGTCGCATGGCCTGCCTGCCCGGGCCGGCGACCCACTCCGGCGTAAGTTCGGCCACGATGTTCGAGAGGTCTCGAGCCCTCGAGTGCCGATCGAGGACCGCGGGGCGTTCGGCGCCGCGGGAACCGATTCTCAAAAATTTCACGTCTTACCTCGGGGGTTGTCGGAATCGCATTTAATTGGACCAGCCGCCGTCGACGACCACCGCGCTGCCGGTCGTAAACGCACTCTCGTCGCTGGCGAGATAGACCGCGACAGCCGCAATTTCGCTGACCTTTCCGAGCCGCCCGAGGGGCTGCCGGTCGATGAAGCTTTGCCAAACCTCATCCGCAGAACCACCCAGCGCAGCAACCCGTTCGAGCAAGGAGGGCGTTTCCACGGTTCCCGGGCATACGGCATTGCAACGGATCCGTTGACTCGCATAGTCGGCGGCAATCGATTTCGTGAGACCGATGACCGCCGCCTTGCTGGCCCCATAGGCAAAGCGATTGCGGGCTCCCTTGATACTGGAGGCAACCGAACTCATGTTGATTATAGAACCGCCGCCATCGGCAATCATGCGGGGAATGGCAGCCCGGCAAACGTAGAACATGGAGTCGACGTTCACGGCGAAGGACCGTCTCCAGGCGCTATCGTCGCAATCTCCTATAGTGCCTTGGTGAACCCAGCCCGCACAGTTGAAGACGACATCGAACGGCCGGCTTTCGATCAGCTCAGCTATTGACTGCGCCTCGGTCACATCGAGGACTTGAGTGGCGATTCGCTCGCTCTGCGCAGCCAAAGTCCGCAAATCGACGTCATTAATGTCAACCGCAAGAACTTCGGCACCCTCGCGCGCGAAGGCAAGCGCGGTTTCCCGTCCGATTCCGTTGGCAGCCGCGGTAACGAACGCGCGTTTGCCGTGGAGTCTTCCAATGTTCATATTTCAGCGTATCTCTTGTCAGACCCATTGTTAGTATGCGAACACATTGTTCACTAGTCAATAACCATCTAAAACGGGGCCGGCCGCAGCCTATCGTCGCAGCGTCAAACCGAGGATTCGGCGGCGGTCGCGTCGGCCGGCGGGGCCGAACTGAAATATGCCGAGAGGAGCACTATCGCTCCGCCGGCAAGTTGCATCAAACCGAGACGTTCGCCGAGCGTGGCAGCGGACAGCAGTACGCCGAAGACCGGCAGCATGTACACCGACACGGAGATCTGCCCCAGTTCGAGTTGATTCAACAACCATAACCAGAGCAGCATCGCGCCGCCCCAAACGACCGCACCGAGGACCAGGACCGCAAGCCACGCAGACACGGACCACGTACCTACTTGGTAGAACGGTATGGGATCGACAGCGAGGGAAATGATCGCGCACAGCACGATCGCCGAAATGTAGCCATAGACCAGGATTTCGACGGGGGAATGTCGCGCAAGCAACTTCTTGCAATATGCATTGTAAAATGCCGCGCCGGCCCCGCTCATGAAGACCGCCACGTTGCCCACCAGCATGCGGCCGCTGAAGTTGCCCGCCACGACGTCGTCCCATGAGATCAGCGCCGTACCCGCCACCGCGAGCGCGAGACTCACGAGCACATAGCGGCCCGGCCGCTCATCGAGCATCAGCATCCCCATCAATACCATCAATACGGGAATCGTCAGCGACAGGATGGACGCGTTGGAAGCGCTGCTGTGCTGGATACCCCAGGCCAATATGACCGATGGCGGAATGATACCGAGCCCCGCAAGCCAAATGAACGAGAGTGCGCTCGCCCCGGGGGCAGGCTTCGCGAGGGCCGTTCTTCGCCTGCGGTCGCGGATGAGCGCAGGCAAAAGCACCAGCACCGAGATCACGAATGTCCAGAAATTCAAGGTGGCGACGCTGACCGTTTCGCCGACGACTCTGTATGCAGGGTACTGCGTCGCCCAGAAGATATTGACGACAGCCAGAAATCCCCATGTTTTCAATCTTCGTCCGATCAGCATGGACAGAACCTCGATATGTGAGAACCGGATGGAATTTAAGGTATGGGCTTCGAGTCCACCGGGTCCCCGGTGCCGATCATGCGCAGGCAAACGGCAGAAGCAGAGGTGTGGCGGCGATGCCGCAGACGCCGGGCTTTACGAGGAATAGCGAACCGGCACCCGGTGAGCCCGACAATTGTGCTTCGGTAAGACCGTAGCGCGCCGTCGTGATGAACAGCGTGTCGAGTTCCGGACCGCCGAACGCGACGCTGGTGACGCGGGTCGCCGGCAGGCGGATGACCGCCGTCCGCTCGCCCTGCGGTGAAAACCGCGTGACTCGCCCCCCGTCCCAATGAGCACACCAAACGGACCCTTGCGCATCGACCGTAAGCCCATCCGGAAGCCCTTCGTCCGCGTTGAACTGCGCGAGCACACGCCGTCCCGCCAGGCTCCCGTCTTCCTTCACGTCGAAGGCAAGAATTCGCCTGGCAATCGAGTCGCTGATATAGATCGCTCGACCATCCGGTGAAAAACTCGGTCCGTTCACGACGGCCATGCCCGACTCGGCCAAGCGCGGCACGCGGCCGTGCTCCAGCAACCAGAGGCAGCCGCGCGGCTCAACTTCGGACGCATCGTACGTGCCCACCCAAAGCCGCCCGAAACGATCTACCTTCGCATCGTTGTAGCCGATGCCGTCGCGGCCGCGCTCGGGATCCGCGATCCCCGTCCGCGTGCCGGATTCCAGATCAAAGAGCGCGACGCCGTCGCGATCGGTCAGAACCACTGAATTAGGATCGGTCGTCGCGACGATCATTCCGAGCGGCGCCGCAGCCAGAGGCACCACGCGGTGCCGGCTCGTGGCCGGGCTCCAGCGATGAATTGCCGGAGCGAACCCGTCGATCCAAAACACTTCCTGGTTAGCGACCGACCAAAGCACCGACTCACCGAGCTCGTTCGCGGCGGCCACCGCCGCTCGTGGCGTCATTGCAGGCATCCCGAAGCGGTCGATCGCGATCGTGTTCATTTATCCCTCTGGCGCGCCGATGTTCGCCGGTGCACAGCCGATTCACATACTAGCACGAAGCATCGCAGCTTGTTCGTGCGAGAGTTCGCCGCCGATGCCGCTGGTAAAGGAGCGGCCGTCATTCGATAATGCCGCCCGGAAACCTCCTAACAAATGGTGCATTCATGGCTCAGCGCAAGTCACCGGCGTCCCGCTCATCGCAACCGAAAAGCCAGCGGGCAAAGGCCGTGGCGGTCCGCAACGAGGTTTCCGATCGCCGCTACAACGCACCGGCGCTGGAGAAGGGACTTGCCATCCTGGAGATCGTGTCAGGTGCGCCATCGCCGATCAAGACCGAAGACATAGCCAGGGCCGTCGGCCGCTCGCGTAATGAAATTTACCGCATGCTTCAGGTCCTGGAGTCGCATGGATACATCGTGCGGGAAGCCGGGGCCGAAGGCTATACGGCAACGAACAAGCTGTTCACGCTCGGCATGCGCAAGGCGCCCATCGCGAATCTCAACAGCGTCGCGCTTCCCGAGATGCGCAGGCTCTCCGACCAATTGGCGCTTTCGGTGCGGCTCGTGGTTCCGTCGGACGATCAGATCGTCTTCATCGCGGGCGTCGAAAGCACGGTGTCCTTCGGCCTTTCGGTGCATCTCGGCTATCATCGGCCGATCGTTCTATCGACCTCCGGACGGCTACTATTTGCATTTCAGCCCCCCGAAAGACAAATGGAATGGCTGCAAAGTCTGCGCGAAACCGCACCGCCGGAGGCGGATTTCGAGTCGTTCATTGCGGACGCGAACAAAGCGCGGCGCGATGGCTGGCTGATTCGGCGAAGCGTCACCGTGGAGGGCGTCACCGACATTTGTGCGCCGATTTGGACTGCGACTAGTGTCGGTTGCGCCGCCAATTTGATCGTGCCCTTGATCCGGATCGTCGGTCAAAATCTTCGGCCTGAGGAGGTAGCACGCGCGACCCGCGCGGCCGCCGACCGGATCACCCAAGCACTACGGCCGCACATGGCCGCGGCGGCGCCTCGCTCCTAGCCACGCCACGCCTCGCGCGTAGCCACGCCAGGCCTCGCGCCTAGCCGCGCGAGGCCTTGTAGAGAGCGACCAGCTGATCGGGTCGCACCGCTATATAGTCCGGACCAAGCTTCGCAGCGATTTCATCGGCCATGGCCATGTGACTCAGCCAGTTGGCCAGGAAGACGTGCATGAAGGCCGGCCGTGTCGGCGGTGTAAATCGCCGGATTTCATCCAGCATTCCGGTGACCGCTTGCCGGCGCCCATGCGTCGTAAATGTATAGTCAGTCGTCCCGCCGCCGATTGCACGAAACACGGGCTTGCCCGACGCCTCAGTGATCTGGTTGTCGAGCGTCGTGATGCTCGTCGTTCCGTAATTCGCGAAGACCCCCTCGATGCCCTCGATCGCTGCGAAACGCGCCAATCGCGCCGGCTCCATTTCAGCGAAGGTCGTCATGATCGATGCATCGAGCCGCGCGCGATAGGCGGTCGATATGGCGAGGTATTCGGCCCAAATCCGCTCTCGCTCGGCGGGCGGATAATTGTCCGCGTAGCTGTCTTCATGGATATACCCGACGCCGGTCAACGCGTTGGTAAAGCAATCGCCGGGCTTGGCGTGCTTGTAGTAATAGTCGAGGATGCTGGGATTGAAGTCGACGGCGCTCGCGCCCATTTGCCAGCCCACCGGGACGTTCCCATGCTGCGGATCGTCGAATAGCTTGCGGTAATAATGCCTCTGGAAATTCAGCCCGTCGCCGTCCGATCGCGTAAAAGCGTAGTAAATCTTGTCGCGCTGCAAGGGCGGCGCCGGCGGCGCGGGACGTTGCCTCAGGGTTGCAGTCGTTCCCGAATGCACCGACAGATTGCCTACGGTCGGCGAGTAGCCGTCGTTGCCGGAGCATACTTCGAATTTGGCGCATTCACTCGCAAGCCGTACGCCTTCCCATTCGCCCACGCCGAGTTTATCGAGAGGCCACCCCATGCACGGAATATTGGGCGGCCAGCGCATGAAGATGTCGCGGACGAAGTCGCGTTCCTCCGCAAATGACTGGTGCGGCGAGGTTTGCTCGTTGGGATTCGAGATCCAGAGGATCGGGACTTTGAATTCGACGAAGTAGTCGCGGATGGCGGTGGTGTCCGGATCGAGAATCGCGACGGCACGTTTGCTCAACTGGTCACCGAAATGTTCGAAGGCCCAGCGGTACGCTTCAATATCCTTCTTCCAGTGCATCGTGCGCAGGTCCGCGCCCACTTTGAAGGAATCCGGATAAGCGCCCTTCGGCAGGCGGAACATGCTGGCCATCTCAGGCGTGACAACCAGGCCATCGTGCACTCCGGCCAGCATAGTCGCCACGTTGACGCTGGCCGGAACCGCCGGATCCGTGACGAACATGCACGAAGCGACACCTTGGAACTGGTCGAACAACTCCGCGATGTCGAGATAATGAACTTCGGAGATGTCGCCGCGCTCCTGCAGCCATTGCAGCCACAGCTCGTCATAACGGTCCTGAATCAGATACAGCCGCGGCTGTACGCGATTCACGAGTCCCTGCAGACAGTGCAGCGTCAGCACCAGGTCGCGCACGTTGTACGGCAAATCCTCGAGCCGGAATACCGATAACCGCTTGGCCGGGGGCTTCGATTTCATCCCCACCTGATACTTCGCCGCGTCCCTCGCGGCGCCCGCCGCAAACGCCGGTGCCGCCGAAGCTGCAAGCAGCGCACAAGCCGCCGCAGATTGCGTGAATTCCCGCCGACTCAGCTTATGCATGTGTGATTCTCCTTGCTTCGAGTATGCAAAATGCACATTTACCTGTCAACAGGCTGTTCATAACCGACCTTCGACGATGCTGACATGAAAGTTTACAAGTACACATAGAGTTCATATATTGACGGTCTTCGAGAACATGACACTGGGTCTGGGGCGACCCGAACTCGGCCGATAACATGGAGTACCCATTGCCCATACAGCTTAAGGGTCTTACGTGGGCCCATCCCCGCGCTACGTCTCCGCTCGAAGCAGCCAAAGAACCCCTGCGGCAACTGCGGCCGGACATAACGATATCTTGGGAGGTACAACCTCTGTCGGGATTCGAGGGGCGGCCCATAGTCGAGGCGGCGCGCAATTACGATCTGATCGTCTTCGACCATCCGCACGTGGGCGAAGTCGCGGAATCGGAGCTCTTTGAGCCGGTGGGCTCTTTCCTGCAGACCATCGGTGTCGGGGATGCGGACTTCATCGGCCCTGCCTTGGCCAGTTATCGATACGGCGAACACGTATGGGGTTTTCCCCTCGACGCAGCCTGCCAAGTCAGTTGCTGGCGCCCTGATTTGCTTGCAGGTCTGGGGGGCACGATGCCCCAGGATTGGGCGGGGGTTCTCGAACTCGGTGAACAGGCGTTGCGCAAGAATCTGCGGCTGGCGATAGCATTTTCCGGGGTGCATTCGCTCATGACATTGTTGACGCTGTGCGCGAACCAGGGAGCCCCTTTGTCGTCGAGTTCCACGGCCGCCTTCGCCGACAGGGATGCGGCGCGAAATGCACTCGGGGCAATGCGGGACTTGCTGCGCTTTTGCCCGCCGCAAACTCTGGACTGGGACAGCATTGCCGCGCAGGAAGCGATGTCGACACGGGATGACTTGGTATATTGCCCGGCGGTATACGGATTCGCTCCCTACTCCCGCGTCGGCAGGCCGCGCGCGCTCGTTTATGGCGATCTACCAGGACTGCGCGCGGGATTTGCGGGATCGACCCTCGGCGGAGCGGGGCTCGGAATCTCTGCCTATACCAACCACCCTGATGCGGCGTTTGCGGTCGCCGGCTTCCTCATCGATGCGCGAGTGCAAGAAGAGATCATCGCACTCAACGATGGCCAGCCTGCGCGATTGAATGCTTGGGAATCCGCCCGGGTCAACACCCGCAGCGGCGGCTTCTACTCTCTGACGAAGCGCACGTTGGAACAAGCCTGGATACGCCCGCGATGGAGCGGCTACCTGCACTTCCAGCGCGCGGGCGGCCCACTGGTGGAGTCTTTTCTGCGAGGCCACGCGTCGATGGAGGATACTCTCGACCGGCTCGAACAGGCTTGGGCGGCAGCATTGCCTGAGGCGCATTGACGTCTAGCGGGCCGGTCCCGCGAATGCGCACCCGGACGGCTCTCACGAGCCGCCCGGCCGTCGGCAATCCTTACCGTCAGAAGCTGCCGCGCAAGCCGATGGTGTAAGTGATCGGCTGCTGGTAGTACGAGACCACGAAATGACCCAATTCGTCGTATACCGATCGATTTGATCCAGTCAGATTGGTCCCGGTCACTATCACCTCGAGATTCGGCGTGATGCGCTCGCTGATGCTGGCGTCGACGCGCGATTCTGCACGTGTGATCTGGTTGCCGTCATTGAACGCAGATAGATATTGACTGCGATACGAATAGGCCACCCTCGCGCTGAAACCGTATTTCTCGTAGTAGGTGCTTACATTGACGTTATTTTTGGACGACCCCGGGAATTGGGTCGGTTCTCCCGATACGTGAGTCCGGCTGACGACATACGTGTAATTAGCCTGAACTCCGAACCCATCCCACGGGGAGGCCAAAAATGTGAAGGGCTGATTGGTGTTGAGTTCCGCACCGTAGGTGAAGCCCGTCGACGAATTCAAACTCTGGGTGGAATCGAACAGCGTAGCTCCCTGGCCCGGAACCGTCACGCCACGAACGGTGGTCGTCACGATCAGATCCTTGACGTCCTTGTAGAACAGGCTCCCCACGTATGACCCGCCGTAGCTCGTGTAATATTCGGTTGTGAAATCGTAGTTCCACGCTTTCGTCGGCTTCAATTGCGTGTTCCCGGTAATGGCGATGTTATTTCCCAAACGCGTGCCGTTTGCGTCGGGAACGACGATATCCGCCCTGCCGATGGGTGCCAGTTGAGCATAGGTCGGCAGGGTAATCGTTCGGCCGGCCGCAAACCTGACATTAAGGTCGCTCCGCGGCATCAAGGTCCAATTAAACGAAGGCAGATATTCCCAGTAGTTACTGCTGTCGTGGACCAGCGTAGTCGCCGTGGTGCCGTCCTTGCAGGGATTGCTGTCGAAGCCGACCTTGACGCAGGATCCTTGAAAAGCTTGGGCATTCTCGGTAATCCGAACGGCCCTCAGTCCCGCATTGCCGGCGGACTTCATGCCGAATATGTGGTTATGAAAGTCGAGTTGGCCGTAGTAGGCAGTATTCGTTTCCCTGACCTCATAGGATTCGCCGGTGT
The DNA here is from genome assembly GCA_036498345.1 of Steroidobacteraceae bacterium. Lineage (GTDB taxonomy): Bacteria > Pseudomonadota > Gammaproteobacteria > Steroidobacterales > Steroidobacteraceae > Bog-1198. The sequence goes on along the minus strand of DASYFQ010000078.1, from coordinate 3,418 downwards.
TCAAACCGATCAAGTCACCCGGACTGCCGCTGGACGAGGTCGGAAACGGGCCGACCATGGAACCCTTGCCGAAATTGTTTTCGTTGCAGAACTGCGGGTTCGACGCACAGAAACCGGCGAAATTTACTTGGGGAGTAGCAAACGTAACGAACGGAAGATGATTTACGGCGCTCGTAAAAGCGTTCGCGACGCTGGTGGGCGCTTGAGAATTCTTGATTGCCATGGAGACGAATTTCGTGTCGGTGGTCGAATAGCTGGCGCCGATTTTCCCAGTCAGGGCATCATTGATGGCACCCTCGAAATCCAACCTTCCGGTATTGCGGTCGCCGCGGTTTCTCTTTTGATAGTTCTCGAAGTACGTATCCGTCAAATATGACGAAGGATTGGATACGTCGCCGCCATTGCCCACATTGGTCAGACTGATGACCGGATACCGCCCGCTTGCATTGACGGTTTCGAGGTTGGTCGAAGTAGCACCATTGTCGATATAGGGATGCAGCCAACTGAGGGTGTAATCGGTATTGCTGTGCGCAAAGTCGCCAATGATTTTATATTTCTCATCGTCGCTCTTCCAAGCGGTATTGAGACCCCCGTCGTACGCCGTATCGATGTAGTTCAGATCGAGCGCGCCCAAATAATTCACGGAATAACCGCTGAGACCCGGAATCTTTGTCGCATCCCAAGCTACGATTCCCGGGGCAGAACCGCTCAGCGTTACCGCCGATGCCGGAATGACTTGACTGCCAAAGCCGCCGCTGCCGATGGCCGGCACCCAATAATCGGCCTGATCTCGCCGGATGATGCCTGACCGGTTGTATTCAAAATCGCCGTTGACCTCGAAATTCGAGGACGGCTTCCATTGGATTCCGGCAGCGATCGATCGCTTGGTGCGTTCCTCGTGAGTACGCCAAATGTCGTATCCGAACAAATCGGCCAATGCGTTGTTGTAGGTCGTACCATTGTCCAGAGTAAAGGATGTCCGGGCCGCATAGTGCTCCAGTAGACTCCTATTGGCCCAGTCGTTCGAATAGAGGCCGGCGACGAAAACCCCAAGCGTGTCGTCGAATAGCTTGGCGCCCACCGTGCCGCCGAATCGCGGACTGCCTCTATTAGATTGGGTGGTGTAGCCGTCCGAGGCGCTCACGCTGCCGAAATAGTTCTTGCCATCGTGCGTCTTGTAGTCCAAAGGCCTCAGCGTCTGCATGTTCACTTGCCCGGACAGCCCCGGCTCAACCTGGCTCGCGGTGGATGTTTTGTAAATCGTTACACCGGACAAGACTTCCGGAGGTACCGTAGAGAAGTCGAATTGGCGCCCTCCTGCACCGAAGAAATCCGGAATCCCGAGCAAATCCCGACCGTTGAGAGTCGACGAACTGAATTCCGGTCCCAGACCGCGAATGGTGACTCCGTAACCTGCGTCGAAAGTGCCTGAACCTCTTTCGATGTTGATGCCGGGCACACGCTGCAGCGCGTCTGCAATATTGGTGTCGGTGAATTTGCCGAGATCTTCGGTCGTAATTGCCTCCACGACGGACGGCGCATCACGTTTGATGTCTTGTGCAGCCCGCACCGAAGTACGGATACCGGTAACCGTCATTTCCGCCAGTTCGTCGGAGACCTCCCCCGGTATGTCCGCCGCTCGCAGCGTGGATGAAGTCCCCATGAGTGCCAACGTCCCAAAGAGAATGAGGCGAACATGAGCGGACAAGGTAATCGGGCTGTGCATCCTTATTGTCTCCGTAATAATCATTCTTAATATGGTCAGCAACTCGGCGGTCCCAGGACCGTCAAAGCGGAGTGAGAATAATTCCTTCACTCACAGCCGGCTAAGTCGCCACGCATTCCCTCTATGCGAACTTTTCGAAGTTGCATAGTTACGTGACGGTTCTGTCGACGCGCCTCATCTCACGATCGACTATACGAACACAACGTTTACCTGTCAACGCCGCGTTTGGTAGCAAACTTGCCACGGAGCCCCTGGGAGCGCCGGGCAGGAGTGGTACACGCAAGATGAAGGCCTGCACACACCCGGTGCGGCAAGCTGTTCGCGCATCAATGGCGCAAGAAGCGCCGCTTTGGCAATCGAATTCTAGCCAATTGACCGCAAAAGAGAGCCGTTATGGCTGGAGACATTAGTGCGCTCGCGAACCTGTTGTTCATTAGTCCATCTATTTGTGCGACTGTTCTGGCTGGAGACCGCGGGGTCAGTATTTCGGTTAAGCACTGTTTTCCGGCGCGAACGGGCGCCTTGCCTCATCCAGTGTAGTGAGGCCACGATCGGCCAATGATTAGTCAATCACCCAATATTGGAATCGCTGCCGGCTCTCGCTTGACTGAGCACTTCGTGAACGCCGTTCGCGCCCAGTGCGATGTTCGCGTAACTTCCCACCGCGCTGTTGTCGAAACCTGTCGTGTTGAAGTCCAGCGCTCGATAGCCGGATGCAGTGCCGTCATTGCTCGTGGTGTTGGAGAACAGCGCTTCGTTTCCGCTCGCGGTGTTCCAGTTGCCAGTCGTGTGGTTGAACAGGATTGTGTCATAGCAAACGAGGATCCATGGAAAAATCCTTCGATACGCCCAAGCTGAGCAATCTAAAATCCGTGTGCGCAGGATTGAGCAGAAAATTCCACTCCGTCTCGCTGACGGCAGAGGGTACCTTGAGTACGGCACTCGACATCTCGTTGAGCCACTCCATTCCGAGGCGCTGTGTGATCGTTGAGTACGCGGCGAATCGACGCCAGTCTGCGGGCAATGCGGAACGATCGATGGTCGCAATTGACACAGTAGCTGGAATGCCGGCAACAGCATGCGCAAGTGATGGAATTTGGCGTCTATCAGGAATGTGGACGAGCACTTCAAGCTGCGCTAGTGACAAAGATTGCGCGGTGTAAACGATGCGTTTGCCGGGTATGTGCCAACGGCCGTCAACATGCAGTCCGCCTTCGCCCGACCACATGGAGTTCTTGAATTCCGCCCTTGCCAGGCGGAAAACTTCGATCACGCCCAGTGCCCGTAGCGGATGCGGTTCAGCTCGTCACGCACGAGTTTCGCGCCGGGATCGCTGGTCATGAGGTCAATCGGCTGGCGGTCGCCGAGCGCCGGGCTCAGTGTCTTGAACCAACCGATGGCCTTAGCCCTATCTCCAAAAATTTCGACAGCATCGGAGATCGTGCTGATGACGCGCATGATTCGATCGGAGACGGCGCTATCCAAACGCTTGCGCGGCGTTTGCTTGAAGCGCTTACGCGAGGTCTCGCTAACGGCCAGGATTCGCGCGCTTTGGGGCGCGGTGAGGTGCAGGCTCTTTTCGAGTCGGCTGATCACGCTTGCCGGTAGCCCCTCACCCACCAAATCGTGTAGCTTCGCAAGGCGATACGGATATTGCGCGCCCGGCAAAGGACCGAGAACCTCATCAATTAT
>DASYFQ010000077.1:0-17072 GCA_036498345.1 Steroidobacteraceae bacterium | reverse complement strand
CGTACCCACCATCGCGTCGGCTGGAGTGTTCGTCGATATCGATGTGGCCCCGCCGCCGGTACGCGTCGAGACGGTCCCGGAACCGCGCGTCGGATTCGTGTGGGCGCCCGGATTCTGGGAGTGGCGCGATGGCAGACACGTCTGGGTTCCGGGCCACTACATCCACGAGCGCCGTGGCTACCACTGGGTTCCCGATCGTTGGGATCAACGCGGTGCGCATTGGCACCATGAGCGGGGCCACTGGGAGCGCTGATATCTCTCGGGTCAATCGATGCCGGAGCGGCGGGTGGGGAGATCGTTGTTTACAATACGGTCCATGGCCCCGATCAACGATCTGCGCGTTGGACTCATCTCCGATACCCACGGACTTCTGAGGCCCGAGGCGCGCGCGTTTCTCGTGGGCTGCGACTATATCGTGCACGGCGGCGATATCGGCGAGCCCACGATTCTCGATGAGCTCGCCGTCATCGCGCCGCTGATTGCAGTGAGGGGCAATAACGACACCCAGCCGTGGGCGGCGCGGCTCCCGCTGACCGAGATGATCAGAGTGGGCAATGTATTCGTCTATGTCATCCACGATCTCGCGGAACTCGACATCGATCCCGGCGCCGCGGGTGTGCGCGTCGTCGTGTCCGGTCATTCGCACCAACCGATGATGGAGGAGCGCGATGGAATCTTGTACGTCAATCCGGGGAGCTCCGGCCCAAGACGATTCAAGCTGCCGATCTCGGTCGGTGAGATCATCGTCTCGGGTACCGCCGTGCGCGCACGGCTAGTGCATTTATCCAGAGGCTAGACATGCTTCAACTACGCCCGTCGTGTGAGTGCTGCGATACGGATCTGCCGCCGGAATCCGCAGATGCGCGAATCTGTTCGTTCGAATGCACGTTTTGTACATCGTGCGCGGACTTGGTACTGCATGGGAAATGCCCCAATTGCGGCGGTGAGCTGGTGGCGAGGCCAAGGCGTCCGGCAAGCAAGCTGGGAGCGCACCCGGCGTCGAGGGAACGCATCCATCGTCCGACCGGCTGTTCCCGACCGGCGCAGACTTAAGCGCACCCATACCGCCGGTGATGCTGCATCAGGGCCGGCAGCAAAAACATCAGATTCGCCGCCCGAAGTTAAACCTTAACGGCGGATTGCAGCACTTACTCCGTATACCGCGCCATGTCTGCGCGTGAGGCAGTGGCCGAATCCGTGGGCCACCGATGATTCGTGCGCCGCATTCATATGGAGCGACGATGCTTTCAATCCTGGTTTGCCATTCGTATTACTTGCGCCTCGATCATAAGCAGGTAGTTCGCGCCAAACCCTATCCGCCGCTCGCCACTCTGCAGGTGGTTGCCATGTTGCGGGAGGCCGGGCACCGAGTTTCGTTCTTCGATGCGATGCTGTCCGATGGAATCGACGAGTATGAGCGCCTGCTGCAGGCCGACCGACCCCAGCTGGTCTTGTTCTACGAAGACAATTTCAATTTTCTCAGCAAAATGTGCTTGGGAGCAATGCGGCGGGCCGCGTGCGACATGGTGGCGTCCGCGCGCCGCGCCGGCGCCCGAATCATCGCGGCGGGCCCTGACGTGACCGACGCCCCCGGCCCATACCTCGACGCCGGGGCAGATCTCGCTTTGGTCGGTGAGGGCCTGTCCACCCTGTTTGCAGTGTTGCCGCGGCTCGATGCGTGTCCGGATGCCGACAACGCGGATCTCGTTCGCGGAGTGAGCGGAGTTGCCTCGCTCAGGAGCGGCAAGACGCTCATCCCGAGCGGGACGAGGGCCATGCCGATCGCCGCCGATGTGGGAATGGCGGCGTGGGACCTCGTGGACATGGATCGTTACCGCGCCATGTGGCGGAAGGCGCACGGATACTTCAGCCTGAACATGGCAGCCTCGCGAGGATGCCCGTTCCGCTGCACCTGGTGCGCTAAACCCATTTGGGGCAATCACTATTTGCAGCGCAATGCGCACGAGGTCGCCGAGGAGATGGCCTATCTCAAGCGATCCTTCAATCCAGACCATATCTGGTTCGCGGACGATATTTTCGGATTTCGAGTCGATTGGGTCGCGCAGTTCGCCGCGTCTGTGCGGGCTGCGGACGCTCGAATTCCCTTCACCATACAAACGCGCGCGGACCTGGTCAGCGAACGCATGGCCGAGGTGCTGCGCGATGCCGGATGCCGGGAAGCTTGGATCGGCGCCGAGAGCGGCAGCCAACGGGTGTTGGATGCGATGAACAAGGGCACCACGGTGGAGGAAATCCGGGTCGCGCGCGATCGGCTGAGAGGCGTGGGTATTCGCGTCGGATTCTTCATTCAGCTGGGCTACATGGATGAACAGCTCGACGATATCCTGGCGACGCGCGACCTGCTCGACGCCGCTCGGCCGGACGAGATCGGCGTCAGCGTCTCGTATCCCTTGCCGGGCACGAAGTTCTACGATCTGGTCAAGGCGCAACTGCGCGGGAAGACGCATTGGCAGGAGAGTAACGACTTGGACATGATGTTCCAGGGCACTTACACCTCGGATTTCTATCGCGGCGTGCGCAATTTGTTGCACGATCAGGTCGCTTTGCAAACCGCCGACGCGCCGCTCCTTCCCGGGCACGAAAAGGCCGCCGAGGCGATTGAACGGCGCTGGCAGGAGTTATTGAGGAACGAGTCGAAATACCGCTCGTCGAGCGAACGTTCGGCAGCCAGCGCGTAAACGACCATGCGCGCGGTACGTTCGCCACCGGATCTCGAGGAAGGTAACTTGCGCGATCGTGCGTTTGACGACATGGCAGGTACATATGACGCAACGTTTACCGACACCCAAGTCGGCAGGGCGCTGCGCGAGATCGTCTGGTCGCGGTTGGAGGAAGTCTTCCGGCCCTCGCGGCGAATTCTCGAACTCGGATGCGGCACGGGAGAGGATGCCGTGCGCCTGGCCAGCCATGGAGTGCGGGTAGTGGCCACCGATCCCTCCTCGCAGATGATTCAGGTGGCGCGCCGCAAGGCCTTGATCGGGAATTGCCAGGAGCGTATCGAGTTTCGTTGCCTTGCCATGGAAGACATCGGTTCGTTCGCCGCCGACGACGTGTTCGACGGCGTGCTATCGAACTTCGGCGCCGTCAACTGCGTGCAGGATCAGCGCGCGCTGGTAGCTGATGTCGCCGAGCGGCTCGCCCCTGGGGCTCCGCTGCTGTGGGTGGTCATGGGGCGCCACGCTCCGTGGGAATGGTTGTGGTATCTGATGAGGGGCCAGTGGCGCAAAGCCTGGCGACGGCTGCGTCCGGGCGGCATCGAATGGCGCGGCCTGACCATCTCATATCCGACGCCGGCCCAGATGAAGTCGCTGCTGCTGCCTCATTTCGCGATCACGAGGCTGGCGCCGCTTGGAGTTGCGCTACCTCCAAGCTACGCTTCCGCCTGGCTCGATCGCTCGCCCGTTGCGGCAAGAGTATTGACGCGTTTGGAAAGGTGGGCCCAGCGCTCGAGCATGCTCGCCTCCTGGTCGGACCACTTTATCGTCGAGGCTGTTCGCCTGCCCCGTGGCTCGGCACGTCTGAATACGCCTGGACGCGCTGCCTGATGAGCAATGCAAACTCAACGCTGGAGGCATACGAGCGCTGGGCGCCAGTCTATCCTCCCGTGGCACACAACCCGCTGATGCGGGCTGAGCAGCGCTCCATGCTGGAAGTGTGGCCGAACGTGGAAGGCAGGCGCGTGTTGGATCTGGCCTGCGGCAGCGGCCGCTACTCCCACCTGTTGCGCGAAGCGAATGCCGCACAGGTCGTCGCTCTGGATTTCTGCATGTCCATGCTCGAGCAAGTCACGGCTGCCGGCCGAGTCCGCGCGAGCATGATGCAGCTGCCGTTCCGGCCGGCGGTGTTCGACGCGGTCGTTTCCGGGCTGGCGGTGGGTCATGCGACGGACATCAGGCAGTGGATGTGCGAGGCCGCAAGAGTGCTGCGTCCGGCCGGGAACCTGGTGTATTCGGATTTCCATTCGGCAGCGATTCGCGCGGGAATGACACGCTCCTTCAAGGACGCCGCCGACGTGACGTGGACCGTACCCCACCGGATTTACGACCTTGCTTGCCAGCACGACGCAATGGCCGCCGCCGGTTTGACGGTAGAGACGGTCAGGGAACTCCGGATGGGAATGGAGCTGAATGAGGCCTTTCCCGGTTCGGATCAGGTCTATCGGGAGTGGTATGGCGTGCCTGTCGTGCTGATCGTACGGGCGCGCAAGAGATGAATCTGACATGTTCGGCTGCATAACGTTCGTCAACGCCGAGATCGGCGGCAGCACTGCCGCCTCGTTGCGCATTGCAGGTTCACGGATCGCCGCGGTGGGCGGCGGCGCCGGCGACCTGGTCGTCGATCTGCGCGGCGACAGATTGCTTCCCGGACTCATCAACGCGCACGATCATCTCCACCTCAACACGCTGCCGCCGCTGGACTCAACGGGCCATTGGCGCCATGCGCGCGAGTGGGTTTCGCAAGTCAACCTGCGCAGGCGCACTGATCCAGCATTCGAGTCACGCGTTGCCGCCGCGCTGGATGAGCGCCTGCTGATCGGCGGAGTGAAGAATCTGCTCAGCGGAGTCACCACCGTCGCGCATCACGACCCGCTTTATCCGTTTCTGGTGGGCGAGCGTTTTCCGACGTGTGTGCTCGCCCACTACGGCTGGTCGCATTCCCTGTACATCGATGGCGACGAGCGGGTACGCAATGCCTATCTGCGTACGCCGGCAGACTGGCCCTGGATCATTCATGCCGCCGAAGGCGTGGATGAGGAGGCGGCGGGTGAGTTCGATCGACTCGAGCGCCTCGGCTGCCTGGGAGCCAACACACTCATTGTGCATGGCATCGCGCTGGACCGCGCTCAGCGCATGCGTCTCGAGGATGCAGCGGCAGGTCTCATCTGGTGTCCATCCTCCAATTCGCGCCTCTTTGGCAGGACCGCGGAGGTGAGCGAGCTTGTCCGCCGCGGCCGCGTTGCTTTGGGCACCGACTCGCGTTTTAGCGGGTCGCGGGATCTGTTGTGCGAGCTCAGGGCGGCACGCGAAGCCTGTGCGCTCGAGGCGGGTGCTCTCGAATCCCTGGTCACACGCGACGCAGCTGCGTTGCTGCGGCTGGCTGACCGGGGAGCGCTTAAAATCGGAGCCCGTGCGGATCTTCTCGTCCTGCCCGACGGCATGGCATTGTCCAACGCCTCCCGCGCGGATGTTCGATTGGTCGTGCTAGGCGGCCGTGCGCTGTATGCGGATGCGGATTACGCCCGCCTCGTTGCACCAACGACTCATTGGGCGGCGGTTCGTGTAGACGGAAAGCCGAAGATGCTCGAGCGCCGACTGGTCGCCGCGCTCGCCGCCGCGACCGTCGGCGAGCCGGGCCTGGAAATATCCGACCTGACATGGGCGGCGGCATGACGGCCCTGATTACGCGACCGAACGACCGGCGTCACAAAGTGGTGCTGTATAACCCGCAGGCCGTGTTCTTCACTCTCCCGCTGGCGCTGTTGGCGATCGGCTCGGAGCTCGATCCGGAAGTCTACGAGGTCATCATAGTCGATAGCCGCCTGGAGCCCGATGCAGAGAGCGTCGTTCTGTCGCACCTGGATGGTGCTTTGTGTGTGGGTGTCACGGTACTTACCGGAGCGCCGATTTCGGACGCCCTTCGTTTATCCCGGGCCGTGAAACGTGCGCGGCCGGACCTGCCGGTGGTATGGGGCGGCTGGCATCCTTCCATGTTCGCACGCGAATGCCTGTCGGAGCCCGCGGTCGATGTTACCGTGCGGGGGCAAGGCGAGGAGACCTTCGCGGAGATCGTACGGCGGCTGGCGGCGGGTCAGTCGCTGCAGGATTGCGCCGGCTGCACTGTCCGGCTCGCGGATGGAACGATTCACGAGAACGCGGCGCGCCCGCTCGCTGCCGTCGACAAGTTTCGTGCGCACGACTACAAGTTGATCCCGGTCGAGCGCTATTTCGAGTTCAAGGGCAAGCGGCAGCTCGACTACATCTCGTCCCAGGGCTGCAATTTCCGCTGCGCGTTCTGTTCGGACCCTTTTGTCTACGGCCGCCAGTGGGTCGGACTGGAACCTACCCGCATGGCGCTGCGCCTGAAGGAGCTGTGGGACCAGTATCACTTTGACGACGTCAATTTTCAGGACGAGACGTTCTTCACCAAGCGGGGGCGCGTCCAGGCGCTGGCGGAGAAGCTCATCGAATCCGGTATGAAAATCACGTGGGCCGCGACTATGCGCGCCGACCAGGGCGTGCGGTTGCCCGATGAGGTGTGGGCGAAATGCAAACAGTCGGGACTGCGTCGGCTGCTCGTGGGGGTCGAGTCAGGCTCCGACGAGATGCTGCGGCGCATCCGTAAGGACATCAAGATCGAGCAGGTATTTGCGACCGCAGAAAAGATGGTGCAGCACGGAATCGCGGGACATTTCCCGTTCATTGTCGGCTTTCCCGACGAGAGCGAGTCGAGTATCCAGGCGAGCCTGGATGTCGCCAAGCGCCTACGCGCCATGAGCCCCGACTTCCTCACCCCGATTTTCTACTTCAAGCCTTATCCGGGCAGTGAGCTGGTGATCGAGGCCGTGGCACGCGGCTTTCGGCTGCCCCAGACCTTGGAGGAGTGGGCGCAATTTGACTACGTGGCGGGGATGCCCGGCCCCTGGGTAACACCCGAGAAATTCGAGTTGATCGAGCGTTTCAAATTCTTCCACGAGCTGGCCTGGAAGCGAGTCGCGCCCGGCAAGCGGCTCTTGCAGCGGCTCGCGCGCTACCGTTGCACCAAGGATTTTTATCGCTGGCCGGTCGAGATGCTGTTCACGCGCTGGCTGGTGCCCGAGCAGAAGCTGTCATGAGTACTCGCCCGCACATTCTTTTGATCAATCCGACGATCACCAAACGTCGCAGCGCACGATTTCCGCTCGCCGTGCTCAACCTCTCCGCGGCGCTCGACGAAGGATACGCATCCAGCATCATTGACGGCAACGTCGACCGCGACTTCGTTTCGACTGCCGTGCGTACGTTGGAAAGCGGGCATATCGATGCGGTTGGTGTCAGCGTGATGGGTGGGCCGCAGTTGCGGACCGCGATACTCGTGTCGCAGGCCATACGGGCGCGGTTCCCGTCCATCCCGATCATTTGGGGCGGTCATTTTCCGACCATCTGCGCGGCTCCCAGCCTGAACGCACCGTATGTTGACTACGCCATCAGAGCGCAAGGGGAGCAGACGCTGCTCGAGCTGCTGGATGTGCTTTTCGGCGCCGCAGGCGGCGCGCTAGACACGATTGCCGGGCTGTCGTGGCGCCGCGATGGACAAATCATCCATAACCCCAACCGGGTATTCTCGACTGCGGGACTCGCACGGAGCCTGCCCTATGAACGGGTGGGCGATCCACGCCACTACTTCGGAAGAACGTTTCTGGGGCAGCGCACCGGCGGTTATCAGGCCGCGCTGGGCTGCCGCTTCCGTTGTACCTTTTGCGGCGTGGCCGCGATGTTCCGCGGCAAGACGGCACTGCCGCCGGCGCAGCGGCTGGAGCAGGAATTGCGGCTGCTCCACACGAAGTTTGGTATGGACTCCATTCAATTCTATGACCACAACTTCTTCGACCGCGAGGAGGATACGGCCCCACTGCTCGAGGTACTCGCCGGGCTGCGGTTACCCTGGTGGTGTTTCGCCCGCGCCGATGCTTTGCTGAATCTGTCGGAGCGCTCGTGGGCGCTGGTCAGGCAGAGCAAGCTTCGAATGGCGTACATCGGCGCCGAATCACCGAGCGACTGGCTGTTGCACGATGTGCGCAAAGGCACTCGTACCGATCAGACTCTGGAGGCCGTTGAGAGGTGCCTCGGCAACGGCGTCATTCCGGAACTGTCGTTCATGCTGGCCCCGCCGCAGGATCCGGAAGGAGAAACGGAGCGAACGTTCGAGTTCATCCGGCACATCAAGCGCTTGCATCCCCAGACGGAAATCATGCTCTATATCTATGCGCCGTTGCCGCCGGCGCCGGGAAGCAAAAGCCCGCAGGTCGAGCGCGCGGTCGCCAGCTTGCGAGACAGCGATGGGAAGCCGCTCGTATTCCCGGCCACGGCGGAGGAGTGGGCTGAGCAGAAGTGGCTGACGTACTGGTGCCACACGGACACTCCGTGGCTTACCCCGCAATTGCGCGAGCGGATTCGTGATTTTACTACGGTGCTCGGCTGCAGGTTTCCAACGATCACGGACGTACGATCATCGAACTGGGGAAAGGCGGCGCTCCAGGCACTCGCCTCCTGGCGCTACCGCTATCAGCGGTACGGCCGGCCTTGGGAGCTCGATTTTTCGCGAAAATTCATCCAACTGTGGGACCCGCGTGTTTCAGGCCTGTGAGGGTAGGTAGCGGCATGTCGATACTGCGTGCGCTCTGGCGCCTTTTGGACTCGCGGCAACGCCGGCGCCTGCTCGGATTGCAGCTGCTCTCGATTGTGATGGCCCTGTCAACGGTGGGTGGCGTGGCAGCCGTGCTGCCGTTTTTTGCCGCTCTGTCCGATCCAAATACCATCCGGCACAATGTGGTCGCCTGGGCCGTGTTGCAGAAGCTGCACGTGGGGGAAGGCGCGATTGTGCCTGCCCTGGGGGCCATCTTTGCGGCGAGTGTGCTGATCGCGAATGCGATCAATCTCTTCGGTTTGCTCGCTATCAACCGATTTTCCGTCCGCGTTGGCGAGACCCTCTACGCCGATCTGTTCGCTGAGTACCTGCGTCGTGGCTACGAATTCCACGCCCGCTGCGGTAGCTCTGTGCTGGCGAGCAGAGTGCAGGAGAGCGCCCGCGTGACCTCCGGCATCGTCCAATACGCTCTCGTTCTGGTTGCGAGCCTGGTGACGATTGCATTCATTGTGGCCGCGGTGGTGTTTATCGATCCCGTCGTCGCTATCGCCGCCATGACAGGGCTGGGTGCGAGCTACGCCACGCTTTATGCAACCGCCCGCAGGCGCCTCTGGCGCAATGGGCATGCCGAACACCAACTCCGCACCGAGCGGATGCGGACGGTCAGCGAGGGCTTTGGAGCAATCAAGGACGTCACCTTGCTGGGCGTACAGGATTTTTTTGCCGCGCGGTTCGCGCAGCAGTCGCGCCGCATCTCGAGCGCCGGCGCCAGCACGTTCACTATCTCGCAAAGCCCCAAATACGTGCTCGAGTGCGTCACCGTCATCTGCCTGGTGGCGGTTGCGCTGTACGTCCGCAGCCGCGTCGCCGCGACCGGTCCCTGGGTGGGTCAGCTCACCTTCGTTGGACTTGCAGCCTACCGGCTGCTGCCTGCGCTGCAGCAGGCCTTCACGGCGATCGTGAACATTCGCACCGACCGCGCCGCCTTTTCCAGTGTGGAAATGGATCTGGATCGCCCAGCGGCCGGGCGCAACGGGTCGCATGCCGTCACGTTGGATCACGCATGGCATGGCCGACCGCGCCGTGAGGTGCGGTTGTGCGAGGTATCATTTCGTTATTCGCCCGAGCGTCCGCCGGTCCTGAGCGATGTATCGCTGGTCATTCCCGTCGGCGCAATCGTCGGCTTCAAGGGCGCTAACGGCTCCGGCAAGACTACCTTGCTCGACCTGGTGAGCGGATTGCTGTTGCCGCAGTCAGGGCATATCGAGGTGGACGGGATACGGCTGCGTGGTACGAACTGCCGCTCCTGGCAATCGAGCATCGCCTATGTTCCGCAGCACGTGTTCCTGCTCGAGGCAACCCTGGCTGAGAACATCGCCTTTGGCGTTCCACCTGGTCAGATAGACCGCAACCGGCTGCAGACCGCTGTGCGATTGGCGTGTCTGACCGAGTGCGTCGCCGGTTTTCCCGCGGGTTTCAATGAACGGCTCGGGCAGGCCGGGCGCGGCTTGAGCGGCGGGGAACGCCAGCGTGTGGCCATCGCACGTGCGCTTTACCGGGATGCCTCGATGCTGCTCTTCGACGAGGCTACGAGCTCGCTGGACAGCACCAGCGAAAGTGATATCGGCGAGATGCTGCGGTCGTTGCGCGTCAACAGGACCATTCTCATTGTTGCCCACAGGGCTGGCGCCTTACGTCACTGCGATATTGTCTACGAACTCGCCGCGGGAAAAATCGCCGGCCAACATTCTCACCTGTCACTCCCGTCGCGGCAGGCTGGATATGCTTGACCTGGCGCTCGTTAGCCGCTTTGACCGGGCGCTCGTTGGCCGCGCCTGCAAGGTCTTGCTGTTGGCCGGGCTCGTGGGCTATCTGTTGCTGAGAGGCGTAATGCCGGCGCTCACGGCGATTACTGACGATTTCCCCGAGTATTTCACCTCCGCAAAATCCGTGCGCGATGGGCAGGATGCGGTGAAGCTCTACGATGGAGCGTGGTTTCGCAACCAGACCCGTCGCTATGAGGTGGGACCCCCGGAAAATCCGGGTGAATTTACGCCGTATCCGCCGCCTACAGCCCTGCTCCTCACGCCGCTGACGGGCTTCAAACCGCTGACGGCATTGCGCATCGTGACCGCTTTGAACGTGGTATGCCTGATCTGTTCGATGTTCCTGTTGAGCAGCATCTTCGCGTGGCGCCTGATTGATTCGGCCCTGTTCATACTCTTATCCGGGTGGGCTCTGCGCTCCGGTCTGCGTCTCGGCCATCCTTACATCCTCATATCGACATTCTGCCTTCTTGGATACTATTTCTATCGCAAGCGGATGCCGTGGCTGGCCGGCCTGTGCTTGGGTGTCTTCGTACCGATCAAATATTATCCGGTGATGATTCTGGCCGCGTTTGCCTTGCACAGGCAGTGGCGAGTAGTGCTGGGCGGTGGCATCGCGGCGGCTGCCGTGATGTTGATCAGCATCGGCGTGCTGGGTTGGAGGGTACATCAGATCTTCCTTTTTGATGTGTTCTTGAATCACCTCACAGGACATCTCATCCAGGGTCCCCGGTTCATTGCAGTATTCCAGTCGTTCGATACCCTATTCGAGCGATTGTTCATACTCGATCCCGTCCGAAATCCGCATCCGTGGCTTTCGGCACCACAGGCGGCAACGGCCGCTACCGTCGGTACGAAGGGCTTGCTGGTGCTCGCGGCTGCCGCGGCGCTGATCAAGCTCGCGCGCGGCGCCACGGCGCGCGCCATCGCGCCGACCATCGGAATCCTCGGTGTTGTGGTGTTACTGATCGCACCGGGCTCGGGGACCTACGCGTTTGTGCTGCTTTGGCTTCCCGTTGCGCTGCTCTTCGACCACTTCCTGTCCGAGCGTGCCCGCGTGCCGGCGTACCTCATTCTTTCCACCTACGTGCTCATCGGATTCATCCCCTACGGCCATACGTACCGGTTTGAAGGCGATGGCGCTCTCACCGTGTTGGCATACCCGAGACTATTCCTGCTGCTCGCGATGTTCGCCGTGTGCATTTATGCCGTTGCCTTTCCACGCCCTCCGGGGCAACGTGCTGCACCCCGCTGGATCCAACCGGAAATGCAGAATGTCTGAGTACAGCATTCTGCGCGGTATTACCCGAGCGGACATTCGTCACGAGCCCTATGCGCATGTCGTGGTCGAGAGCTGTCTGCCTGCACGATTATACGCGGAGCTCGCGCGGACCTTTCCTGCCGATGAGACGATTTTGCGGCTGGAGAAGTCGGCCAAGCGCGGGCGCCCTGAACCCAATTCCCGGCATGACGTGGGCGCGCAGCGCATCTTGGATAATCCGGATTGCTTTTCGAAGAGCTGGCGGGAATTCGCCAAGTATCATGTATCGAGTGTCTTCTTTCAGGAATTCATTGGATTGATGGGACCGGAAATCATGGCAGTCTATCCAGACTTGGAACGACGTCTGGGCCGGCCGTTGAGCGAACTCCGGACCGGCATTCTCGATACACCGGAAGCGGACGACTGCGACATCGCGCTGGATTGTCACGTCGGCATCAATACTCCGTCCAGGCGCCGCGGCAGCGTGAGACGGGTCCATACCGACGCACCCGATGAGCTCTTCGCGGCGCTCATCTATTTTCGCGCCGACAATGATCGGGCGGAAGGCGGGGATTTGGAAATACTCCGATGGAAGCGCAACAAGGCCCCGCTGTTCGTCGGGTCAGAAGTCGCCGAATCGGACGCCGAGCCGACCTCCATCGTGGTTACCAAACCCAACACTGCAGTGATTTTCATCAACTCCGCAACCGCGCTGCATGCAGTGTCCGCTCGCAGCGCGTCAGTCGTGAGCAGACGGCTTGCAAACATCATGGGACGCGTTCCCAGCTCGATCCCTGAAGGACTCTTCGAGAAGAAGCAGAAGAAAGATTTGTTGTCTCTCGGGCGCCGTGCGCTACACCGCTACAGAATCGCCTCGAGCCGATTTTAGCGGCGAGGTGCGGAAATGATGCGCAAAACGTCGGCGATCTGGATGGCAAGCCTCGCTGCGTTCTTCCTGTTCGGCTCCGCAGGCTGCGGTCGGACGAATCAACCGCCGCTGCCGACGGATCCGGATCTGGTCATCAAGCTGCGGTGGATCAAGAGCTACCCCAGCCAGTCGAGATCGCAAGTCAACACGGGATTGTTTTGGGCGCTGTCCTTTCTCGGCGCAAAGTTGCCTGCCGACACCGTTGTCATTTCCTGGGATGGAACGATGGTAACCGTCGATTTGGATGCCGCGGGAGTTGCGCAAACCTCGAAGCCCGCCTGGAGGAAGCTGCTGCATGTCCTCAAGTCCAGTGACGAGTACCGCATGATGGGTGGTATCGACATCGGCAGATTCGTCTTTCTGAGTTTATGCAGTTCCTACCAGTACTATGCGCTCACGGGCGCCAGCCCCAGCTACGCCGAGTTTCGCGCCAGGCACGAATTCGCAGCCAGGCAAGTGGGCATCGTCGAGTCCGGCGTGGCCCACGGCAATCGCTTGATAGAAGTCGGGCAGGGCGAGGGCATCAACTCCGTGGCCTTCGTAGCCTTCGAGGGCACCGGCTCTCTGCAGGCTCGCTCGTTTCAGAAGGCGGACGTCGAAACTCTCGATTTGATGGAGAACGGGCAACTGCGATTCGGTCTCTACGACCTCGAAGGACACTTGAAACCGACGACGACGCCGGTTCTCACCGCGGCGGGTAAACCGAGCAAGTGCCTTTGGTGTCACGAGATTAATCTGCAATTACCCTTTAAAAACGTCACGGATCTGGAAGGCTACTACAGCACCAAGGAGTTCAAGGAACTCGTGGCGAATGCCACGCGGGTCATCGCCGGCTACCGTAAGAGGCTTGCATCGAAGGTGGATTTCACACGCCTGCAAGATCATTCAAATGCGGAGGATCTGTATCTGTCCTTTGCGGAGCCAACCGCGAGCCGGTTGGCGGCCGAATGGAATATGCCTCTCGAGCGGGTGGAGCAGTTGTTGGCCGGTCGGAATCTCAAAACACACCCACATAGCGAGCGCATAGACGACGATGTGCTGGGAGACAACTTGTACGATCGAAACGACGTGGACTCGCTCGCACCTTACGCGACGATTCGTGGACCTTCGGATATGCGAGAGGCCTCGAGCTACGAACCGAATCTCCTGCAGTGACGCCCCGAATATCCGGGGGGCTGCCCGCAGCAGCCATCGAGTCACCGTTTCTCGAAGGCCACGGCCCGATAGCGCTCGCGTTCGCCGCTCATCAGCCGGTTGTTGCGGTCGAACAAGGCATCGAGCGGCCGGTGCTTCGGATCAGCCTCGTAAACCACATCGAAGTCCCGGGCGACCGACGTGTCGCAAAAACGAAAATTGGTTGGGTGCAATACCAACAGGCCGCCGGCCTTCAGGCAGCGGGCGAAATCGCCGACGATCCGGTCAAATGTCTCGAAGTGAAGCACGGGATCGCAGTGCTGGGCGCCCGAGGCGGTGAGGTCGCCGTTACACAACACAGCCAGACAGAAGATCGCGTCATAGGAACTCGTGGGTTCGCCTTCCGTCGTCGCCGCAATCTCGAACGTCACGTTCATAAGATCATCGGCCCGCGCGCGCGCCACGCAACGAGCGATGTTGCGCGGGTTGATGTCGATCCCCTTGATGGCGGCGGACGGAAAATACTTGCGCAGGCTGAAAACTTCCTCACCGCTGGAGCAGCCAAACGACAATATGCGCAGGTCCGGGCGCGACCCGATGCGCGTGGCCGCAAATCCGAACAGCCACGGGTAGCGATCAGGCAATGTAAAATAATAAGGCTGGAATTCCCCGGGCACCGGCCGCCGGACTCTGCGGTACAGCGAGTACCCAACGTCCCGGAGCGCATTGCGCCCCTTGCGCGCAACACCTTTCAATGTGATCAGCTTTGGAAGCTTCATTACCCGCTCAACAGCTCGCCCCGCGGTGAAAGGCGCAGCAACAACCTGCCGGCAATTATAGCCTGCGGATGGAGAACGATGTTGAGAATCGAGACGTTCGACGATCGGTTGGAATTTTGAGCATGGTCACCGAAACATCTTGGCTGAAGCCGGTGCGCGTGTTGGTCATCGGTGCGGGCCCGGCGCCTGACGCGATTCATCTACCGGTTCTTGCGGAGCTGCGGGACCGGGGCGAAATTGTGCTGGCGCTGGTTTGCGACATTCAGCGCGAGCGCGCGAGGGCTGCCCGGCGTAAATTCGGATTTCTAGACGACAGCGGTGACGGTGTCGCGGCTCTCGAGCGCACGGACATAGATGCCGTCTACATTTTCGGCAGCGCGCAGCTCCACTATGAATATGGAATGCTGGCACTGCGTAACGGCAAGCATCTGTTCGTTGAGAAGCCCGTGGCGCCGACCTATCGCCAAGCGCGCGAGCTTGCGGAAACCGCGAGCGCTCGGGGGCTTATCGCTGCCGGTGGTCTCAATCGCCGGTTCTCGAAGGGGCTTGCCGCGGTCCGTGCGCGCGCCGGCGAGGCCGGTTGGCGCTTTGCCGAGGCGGTATTCCACAAGCCAGAATTTCGCAATACGCCCTCATTCGGGGCGCGCACCTGGCTGGGTGCGAACGGTATTCATGGTCTCGATGCGCTGCTCTTCATGATGGGCGGATTACCCGAGCAGTTGACGGCGCAAGCCGGAGAGACCGCTGCGGCCCAGCCGAGCGTCTTTTCGGTTGTAATGCGTTGGCGCGACGGCGCTCAAGGCGTATTCCTTTGCAACAACAACGCGGGTTCGCGCCGTGAAGAGTATGTCTTCCATGCCCCCGACGAAACGTGCAGTGTCACGGGAACAGGCCTCACAATAGAAAGAAACGGTCATCCAGCGACGACCCTGGCGCTTCCGCTGCAAGGCGACGGGTGTGTGGCCGAGCATGATTCTTTTGTCGAGGCGATCCGCAGCGGCGCCGAGCCGCCGCACAGCCTCGCCGCGATCGCTCCATCGCTGTTTCTCGCCGAGCTCATTGAAAACGGCTTCAGCGGGTCCGTGCGACTGCCGCAGACAGAGCTTCGAGCGGTTCCGCAGCCGCGCGCACCTAGGGGGAAATCCATTCTGGTGGTGCAGTCCTCCGAATTGCAGGTGCCGCTCGCGAGCTTGCTTCCGCAGTACCGGTTCGTGTCCCTGAAGGACGTTCGCGAGTCGGCCGCTGAGCGTCCCGATATTGTCGCGGCCATTTTGGGCCGCGGTTCTTCGGCGCTGCCCGCGGATATTTTGAACAAGCTTCCGCAACTTGCTGTTGTCGGCATTGTGGCGCTGTCGCTCGCCCGTCATGAGCCCGAAGCACTCCTGGCGCGCGGCGTCAGGCTGCTCAACGGAAGCTCTGCGTATGCAGAAAGCGTGGCGGAATTCGCGCTCGGGTTGGCGATCCTCGGCCGCCGTCGCGCCTTTTTATCCCACGATGTGATGCGCGCGGGAGGGTGGGGTACTGTGCCACGCGCGACCGGATTCAAAGGGATGTTGAATCGGGCCGCACGCGGCTTGCGACCCGCCATCAAGTCGCCGGCACTCGAAGCACTTTTACTGCGTCTCTGGAAGGCGGCTTCACCGATTGTGGGCGTGCCGAGACAGACCACGGTGTGGCCACGCGATCTGCAGGGGGCCACGGTGGGTCTCGTTGGCTGGGGGGCAAATGCGCGGGCTTTCGCCGAGCGTCTTGGACGGGCGCAGGCGCATGTTCAGGTCTACTCGGAGCATGCAGCGGAAGACGACGTCCGCAGTAGCGGTGCTGTCCCCGTCTCACTCACGGAGGTGTTGGCTGCCGACATCGTGTCGTTGCATCGTGGCCTCACTGAAAGCACCCGGCATTGTCTGGGCGCGGCTGAGCTTGCGAAACTGCGTCCCGGCACGGTGCTCATCAACATCGCACGCGGGGCACTGGTTGAACCAAACGCTCTTCTCGCCCGCCTGAAACGGGGGGACATATTTGCCTGCCTGGATACATACGAAGAGGAGCCGCTGATCGCGTCACATCCGCTGAGGAAGCTGCCGAATGTCTTCCTCACGTCTCATATCGCCGGTGGTACGCCCGATAACTATGCTGCCGCGGCCATGGAAGTGGTGGGTAAAGTCGCAGCTCATCTGGCTAACGATGTCGCACAGTCCATCTCCGCCGAACGTTTGCGAACCATGTCATGAAGCGTCACCCTTAACATGAAGACCAAAATATCCGAGCTTTACTCCGACCCATTTGAGGAGCGATCGGTGGTCGGGATGGATAGAGACATTCACGTGCTGGGAGCACGGGTTCGGTTCGAGAGCAACAGTGAGCATTTGCTTCGATTGGTAGATTCGGCCTACGCCGGCCTGCCGCGTCACCAGCTGTCGCGTGTCGAGCCGCAGCTGCGGGTACGATTGGTGCTGACATCTCCCGAACGGAAGCGCGCGAGCGTCGAGCCGGCGCCGCTGCAGATGATGTCGGGAGGGGGACTCCTTGCCGGAGCCGCGGAGTCTTCCAGTTTCGTGGTCGTGTCGCCGCATGAGCGAGCAGCGCTCGTGGTCGTTACGCCGCGGATGTTGCGTTTTCCGTATCACACACGCTATGAGTTGATCGAGTTCGCCGTCTTCACTCTTGCAGCACGGGTCCAGAGGCTCGTAGCGCTGCACGGGGCCTGCGTCGGTCGTGCCGGCCGTGGAGTCCTGCTGCTGGGCCCGAGCGGTGCCGGCAAGTCGACGGTGACGCTGCAG
>DASYFQ010000076.1:0-2752 GCA_036498345.1 Steroidobacteraceae bacterium | reverse complement strand
CAAACCGCGCGAGGACGTAGCAGCCTGAGCCCGCCGCTGCGTGGGGTAACTGCACTCGCTATCAGCGGGCAGCGTTTGGAGTTTGAGAGAAAGCGGCTGATTTACAGGGTTTCATCGTACCCTGCGATGTTTTCAGCCGCTGGAATGGGTGGAGCCGGGGGGAATCGAACCCCCGTCCATAAGTCCTACGCTGCAAGCTCTACGTACGTAGCCGCGTCTGGGTCTCGCCGCGCACTAACCCGACCGGCAGAGAAAGCATGCAGCCAGCCCGGTAGCGATTCGCAAGAGACACCCCAGTTCGCGCTCTCGCGCTCTGCTCGCGCGAACCAAATGACCCTACCGACCCCTTGCCTGCGCACGGCCAAACGGCCAACGGCCTCAGATCGGAACAACTGTCGGACGGGGCCGCATCGGCCCCGTTGATGGTTGCGCGAAGCGCATGGATCAGCGCCGAGCGGCCTTCATGATCCGGCCCTTGTCGCGCTGCCAGTCGCGGTCCTTCTCGGTGTCGCGCTTGTCGTGCTGCTTCTTGCCTTTGGCGAGGCCGATTTCGAGCTTGGCGCGGCCTTCCTTCCAGTACAATTCCAATGGCACGATGGTGTATCCACGCCGCTCGACCGCCCCGACCATGTGATCGAGCTGGCGCCTGTTGAGCAGGAGCTTGCGCGTGCGCGTGGGGTCGGTGTCGACGTGAGTCGACGCCGAATTCAATGCGTTGATGTGGGCGCCGAACAGGAAGGCCTCGCCGCCCTTCAAATACACATAGGCTTCGGCGATCTGCGCCTTGCCGGCGCGCATGCTTTTGACTTCCCAACCCATGAGGGAGATGCCGGCCTCGAAGCGCTCCTCGATGAAGTAATCGAAGCGCGCTTTGCGGTTGACGGCGATCGGCGGCAATTTCTCGGTGGTTTTCACTTATTTCACAACAATTATCGGACAGGGTCGCTTCGACCCGGTTTAGAGTTGCGCGGAGCGGCATGGCAATTCTACCGATTCGCCGGTGGCGGCGCGCGCGCTTTTGCCGGAGAATCCACAGTAACGGCGATGCCGGTAGGGAGCACAAATGCAGGTAGTCGAGCGCAGCGCACTGGTGACCTATACGGCGGCGCAGATGTTCGCTTTGGTGAACGATGTCGCTCGCTATCCGGAGTTCCTGCCGTGGTGCGTGGGTGCGCGGGTCGAGGACGTTTCCGCGGTCGAACGCGTTGCGGCCCTCAAAGTGGCGCGCGGCGTGCTGCAGACCGAGTTCACCACCCGCAATACCTTGCAGCAAGATTCGCAAATACACATGAAGCTGATGCATGGGCCGTTCCGCGACCTGGTCGGCGAATGGCGTTTCGAGCCGATCGGCACGCGCGGCTCGCGGGTGAATTTTCGGGTCGAATTCGAGTTCAAGAATCGCCTGTCGGCGCGTGCGTTCAACGCCGTGTTCGAGTCGCTGTGCGGCACCATCGTGGATGCCTTCGTGGTGCGCGCGCAGGCGGTATACCCAGGATAGGTGAGTGAGCGACCCGCCGCTCGAGGTCGAGATTGTCTATGCCGAGCCGCAGCGCAGCGTCGTCAAGACCTTGCGCCTCGCACCGGGTTCCCGCGTCGCCGACGCCTTGCGTTTGGCCGCTCTCGATCCGGATTTCACGGGCGTGGATCTCGCGAATTCCGCGCTCGGCATTTTCGGCAGACCGACTCACACCGATCAGCCCCTCAAGCCGGGCGATCGAATCGAAATCTATCGGCCCCTCGCGGCCGACCCAAAAATCGCGCGCCGCGCTCGCGCCAAGCAGTTCGGCAGGAAGACCAAGTCTTGAGAACTTGCCCGTCAGTTGAATAGCGGACGGGTCGCCCCGACCCCGTTGAACCCGGCGCCGCCAGCGCCTAACCCGGCCCCGTTGAATCGGCGCGCCAGCGCCTAACCCGACCCCTTGAATCCGGCGCGCCAGCGCCTAATAAGTGCGGCCGTTCTTGAGCTTTGCCGCGGAAGCGTCCTGCGCCGCCGCCTCGGCAGCCGTTGGTTTATCCAGCCGCGCGACCTTGTCGGCGTCGAAATACACCGTGACGCGCCGCGAGTCGACGTGACGGCTGCGGCCCTTCTTCAAGTAGTAGATGTAATCCCAACGTTCCTTGTCGAAGCTGTCGGCAACCATCGGGGTGCCCAGGAGGTACCGAACCTGACTGCGCGTCATGCCGGGCTTGACTTGCTCGACCGCTGCCTGGTCCAGGAAATTGCCCTGCTGAATATTGATACGGTAGACGCATCCCGCTGCTGCTGCGCCCAAAGTCATTCCCAGGAGAATTCGTTGCAGTGTTTTCATCAAAGTGGTGCGCAGCCGTTAAATGATTGATAATCGAACTTGTATCATACCCGAGGGCACAGCATGCCGCAGCGCCTGAAACCCGACACGACCAGCGAAAGCAACGACCTACGCAATGCGGGCCTCAAGGTTACGCTGCCCCGACTGAAAATCCTCGACATTCTCGCGGATGGCACCGCGCGCCACATGAGCGCCGAGGACATCTACAAGAAGCTGCTGGTATCCAACGAAGACATCGGCCTCGCCACGGTGTATCGCGTGCTGACCCAGTTCGAAGCGGCCGGTCTCGTCACGCGCCATCATTTCGAAGGCGGCATGGCGGTGTTCGAGCTCAACCAGGGTGCTCACCACGATCACATCGTGTGTGTTGACTGCGGCCATGTTGAAGAGTTCATGGACGGCGGAATCGAAGAGCGGCAGCACGCGGTGGCGAAGCGCCTGGG
>DASYFQ010000075.1:0-2835 GCA_036498345.1 Steroidobacteraceae bacterium | reverse complement strand
TGGAAGCCGGCATGGTGATGGGCGCCGAGATTTTTCTGACGCATCCGGGGGTCGGGACGGCCGGATTCGAACAAAACCTCATCGTGACGGATGGCGGCCCTGAGCTCCTCACCCGCACTCCAATGCTGTTCGGGTGACGGTTCTGTCCGGGCCAGGATCGCGCTTCGACTCGCTGGCGCGTCTTGCGTATGTGAATGCGCTGTTCATCATCGGCACGCTGGGCACGCTGATCACGCCGGCGTTGCTCGATAGCTGGGCACAAAGGAACTGGACGGCCACGCAGCTCGGAACCATCGCCGCCGCCGAACTGGCGGGTCTCGCGGCGGGTTCGTTATCCGGCTTGTACTGGCAGCGTCGTTGGGCGTGGCGCCGGGTCGCATGGCCGTGTATTTTGATGGGAATCGCGGGCAACGCCGCGTGCGTGGCGGTGAACGGCTTCGGTGCCGTATGCCTGCTGCGTGGTCTCATCGGCTTATCGGGCGGGCTGTTGACGGCTCTCTACTCGGCGGTGCTGGCCAATTCGAGATCGCCGGGACGGGTGATTGCGGTCACGACCTTCATTCAGATGGGCGTCGAGGCGGTGTTCATGTTCTCGACCACCTCGGTCATGGATCGCTTGGGCAATTCCGGGCTGTTCGTCTTGATGGCCGCACTCTTCTTCGCGCTCCTACCCTTCCTATCGCTGTTGCCGTCGAGGTGGCCCGCCGTTTCAAGCGAAGCCCCAGGCGAGACAGGTTCGCAAGGATCATGGCGAGCGTACCCGCTGCTCGTGTCCTTCCTTCCCTTCATCGTGGTGCAGACCGGGGTCTATACTTTTCTGGGTGAATTCGGCCGCGTCGTCGCGCATCTTTCGCCAGAAACCACGCGGCAGGTCGTCGGTATCTCGGTGGTGCTGAGCTCTTTAGGTTCAGTGGCCGCCTATCTACTCAACGATCGCGTCGGCCTCCGGCCGCCGATTGCCGGTTCAATCGTGCTGATGATCACCATGTTATTCGGAATGCTATTGAGCTCTCGGTCGGCGGGTCTGTTCCTCGCGTATATATCCTTGTTGCAGATTGGTTGGATCTTCCTGAACTGCTATCTCTATTCGGCGCTCATCGACGCCGACAATCTGCTCGTACCGGCCGCCACCCCCGTTTCCACGTTGGGGTCGGTCATCGGCGCGAGCGTCATGGGATATGTGCTCGACCACGGCGGCCCAACGGGGTCGTTGATCTTGACTGTGGGATCGATGCTGTTGACGGCGCTGCTCACCCTCCCTTTCCTGCCGAGGCGCCCGGCACGGCCTTCCTTTGAGGTTGCGGTAGGAAATGCGGAAAATTATGCAGGGCTGCAGCGCGAGGAGGAATTCAAGCCGCCAACGTCGATGTAGGTCGCAACCCCGCTCGAGCAGCCGGCACCAACAGCCCTCAGCTCAACTTCTCGAGAAACGCCGCGAACTGCGCTTGTTCGGCGGCGCTCAATCGCGAAAGCCGCGCACCAAAGGCCTCGGATAGGAGCGCGAGGCTTCGAACCATGATCTTGCGACCCACGGGCGTGAGATCCAATCGGTGGCGGCGCAGGTCGCCTGCGTCAATCTCTCGCCGCACGAAATTCGCGGCCACGAGCCGCTTCAAATAAACCGTCACGGTCGGTTTGGGCATGCAGAGCGTGGCGGCGAGCGCCGCAGGATGAGGGTGCTCGTCGATCGCCGCCAGAATGAAAAGCTCCTTGGTCTCGAGATCCAGCGCGGCGAGTTGCGGTGCGACACTCACGATGATCTCGCTCACCAGACGGTAATTCAGAGACCAGACCTTCGCCGCGTCAATCTTCGCCATGGGGACTTGCATCCATTAGTTTAATATTGAATAATATCTGTTATAAACTAAGACAGAGATGAACGGACTTTATAAGGAGCTTTGCCATGCCGCTCAATCATTACGTGACCCTCGGCCGTTCCGGTCTTCGGGTGAGCCCATTCTGCCTCGGCACGATGACTTTTGGTGAAGATCTTGGCTGGGGCTCGAGCGTCGAGGAGTCGCAAAAGATTCTGGATCGGTACATCGAACTCGGCGGCAACTTCATCGACACCGCGAACTTCTACACCAAGAGCCATTCGGAGAAGATCATCGGCGACCATGTCGGCCGCCATCCGAGCCGCCGGGAGCGTCTGGTCATTGCCACGAAATTCAGCGGCAGTCTCTATCCGGGCGATCCCAACGGCGGCGGTTCCGGGCGCAAGTCGATCATCGCCGCCTGTGAGCATTCTCTTCGCCGCCTGCAGACCGACTACATCGACCTCTACTGGTTACACAACTGGGACGTGCATACGCCGATGGAGGAGACCATGGCGGCGCTGGAGGCCCTCGTTCAGGCTGGGAAGGTTCGTTACCTCGGCGTTTCCGATACGCCCGCCTGGAAAATCGTCGAAGCCAATGTGATCGCCCGTTTTCGCGGCTGGTCTGCCTTCATCGGCTTGCAGATCGAATATTCACTGCTCGAGCGTACGATCGAGCAGGAACTCGTTCCCATGGCACTGGAGTTTGGCTTAGGGATAACGCCGTGGTCGCCGCTCAAAAGCGGGGCGCTCAGCGGCAAGTACACGCGAAAGAACGTGGGCCAATTGAAAGGTGATCGGGGCATCTTTCTTGACTCGTTTCTGGGCGAGAGGGCCTATGCAGTGGTTGACGAACTCGCCGCGATAGCGACAGCGCACGATTCAACGCCCGCGCGCATTGCGCTCGCGTGGGTGCAGGGGCGCCCCGGCGTGACATCGACCATCATTGGTGCCCGGCGGATGGCGCAGCTCGAGGACAACGTCAAGGCGCTCGAGGTGACGTTGACGACGGAAGAGCG
>DASYFQ010000074.1:0-7403 GCA_036498345.1 Steroidobacteraceae bacterium | reverse complement strand
CTCACCATCGGCGACAACCAACCGTATTTCGTCAGCGACGCCACCGACTACACGATTCCGCGCCATGGCGAGGCGCGCGGGCTGCCGCACGTGGAAATCGAAATACGTCAGGACCTGGTGAGCGACGCCGCCGGCCAGGCCGAGTGGGCGCGGCGCATCACCGGCGCGCTGCAAGAGGCCGAGAAAGCCTTCCTGGGAGGGTCCCCGTGATGCATCATCGCGTTGAGTTCAGGCGTCCGTGGAGGATTCATGGTGATTTCCTCGACTGATTCGGCGGCGGTCCCCCCGCTCTTTTCGCCCGCGTTTCAGCGCGATCCCTACCCGACGTATCGCCATTGCCTGGCCGGTCCGCCTTTGCAGCCGCTGGAGGGACGACCCGGCGTTTGGCTGCTGTTCGGCTACGAGGCATGCACGGCGACCATTCGCGATACGCGACTGTCGTCGATTCGACCCGCGAAGAGCTTGGTCGCAGTCGCCGACGAGGCGCTGCCGGAGTTCGATGATTTGGTTCGGCACATGCAGCGCTGGCTGCTGTTGCGCGACGACCCGCGGCACGCGGAGCTCAGGAAGCTGATGAACCGGGGATTTACCCCGGCCGTCGTCGAGAGCTTGAGGCACAAAGTGGATGCCATCATCGATGCCCTGCTCGATGAGATGCGCAACGCCGGCGCGGCCGACTTGATCAAGGACTTCGCCTATCCGCTGCCGGTCCGGGTCATTTGTGAATTGCTGGGCGTGCCCGAAGAACTGCACGATCGATGTGTCGTGCTCTCCAATGACATTGCGGTCTGGTTTGGCGATGTACGCCGGCCTCCGCACAGCGCCCGGGTAGCCCAGCGGGCCATCCGGGAGCTGGAGGGCTATTTTGCGGGGATCATTCGCGAGCGACGCGGCACGCGCCGGAATGATCTGCTCGGCGTGCTGATGGACGCCGCGGATGGCGCCGGCGGATTGAGCGACGAGGATCTTCATGCTCAATGCGTCATGCTGCTCTTTGGAGGTCACGAGACCACGCGCAATTTGATCGGCAATGGGATCCATACCTTGCTGCGGCATCCGGAAGCTCTGGGGGAACTGCGCAACGATGAGGGCCTGTGGCCGGGGGCGGTGGAAGAGTTGCTTCGTTATGAAAGTCCCGTGCAGGTTTTTGGACGCAGCGTGAAGGCCGACCTCGAGATCGACGGCACGCATCTTCAGGCGGGCTCATCCATCGCCTTCATGATCGGCGCGGCACACCGCGACGCGCGGCAATATGCCGATCCCGACCGGCTCGATTTGCGGCGATCGCGCAATCGGCATCTGGCCTTTGGAGGCGACGCGCATGTATGCCTCGGCAGCACGCTGGCGCGCCTGGAGGGGCGACTGTCGATGAGCGCCGTGACGCGGAGCTTTCCGAACCTGCGCCTGTGCGATGACGAGCCCGACTGGGGGACCAATTTTTCGTTCCGCGGCCTGAATACGCTGCACGTCCACCTGTAGCGGGCTCCGCCGGTAGGGGCGGGATGGCGATTCTGCGCCGCGTCATTGCCCGCATCGAAGGTCGAATTGCACAATACCCAAGGCGCGTCACAGTGTGGTGCGGCCGCTGGCCGTAACCTCGCCCCATCATGTGTGATCGTTATGTCCTTCCGGATCAAGCGGCCGCGGAGCGCGAGTTCCTGCCGGCGCAGCCGTGGTGGAAATTCGCGGCGAGATTCAACGTCGCGGCGCCGCAGTACGTTCCGGCCATTCGCATCCACGACGGACAATCGGAAGGAACCATGCTGCGCTGGGGGCTGATTCCTTCATGGGCCGAAGGCCGGCCCACCGGCGATGCCACGGTGTGCGCGGAAATGGATCGCATCGAGGGCTCGACCATCTATCGGATGCCCTGGCTCAGCGGTCAGCGCTGTATTCTGCCGGTGTCGGGATTCTATGCGTGGCAGCTCACCTCCGCGAATTACCGCCAGCCCTACTTCATTCGCTTGGCCAATCGGACGGTGTTCGGTTTGGCCGCCGTCTGGGATCGCTCCGTCGCGGAGGACGACGATGTGATCGAGAGCTGCTCGGTCATCCGCGTACCGGCGAACGATCTTCTGGCTGACATTGCCAATTCGGATTCCCGGATGCCCGCTATTCTCCGGCGCAAAGACTACGATATCTGGCTGCGGGGAACGCCTGTCGAGGCAAAAGCGGCGCTCCAACCCTACAATCCCGCTTTGATGCAGGCCTTTGCGGTCAGTCCGCGGGTCAACTCCATCGAGCCGGACGATGCGGAGCTGATTCGTCCCGTTCACTGAGTGGAGCTTTGGCGCCCCGGCTCCGCATTGATGGATATCGGCGCCGCGTCACGGGCGCGGCACAGCAGGGCGGCTGTGCTCAGCGCCAACAATCGCGGGTGATTGGGTTAGGATGCCCCCATGTCACGCGTCAACTCACCTTCGGCTTTGCATCGATTGGGATCTGTCCTACTAGCGCTCCTCGGGTGCGTGTTGCTGTTCGACGCGGCAGGGGCACAGGAGATTCAGCTCATCACCCTCGCCGGGCAGAAGCAGATGCTGACCAAGCCGGGCACGGATCCCGTGGGTGCCCGCCGGCCGGACGTCACCATCGTCGAATACTTCGACTACAACTGCCCGTATTGCAAACAGCTGGTCCCGACCTTCGAGGCTTTGCTCGCCCAAGACCCTAAGATTGCCATCCTCTACAAGGACTGGCCGATCTTGGGCCCCGTGTCGCGGTATGCGGCGGCGTCCGCGCTGGCGGCGGGGTGGCAGGGCAAGTACCTGGCTGCGCACGATGCACTGATCAAGGGCCCGCGGCTGGCTCAGAACGAGCAAGTGGACACGATCTTGAAGAGCGCCGGCGTGAACATGGATACGCTGAAAAAAGACCGTACCAGCCATGCCCGGGAGATCGCCGCACTGCTCGAGCGCAACGACGAGGAAGCCCATGCGCTCAGTCTCGATGGGACGCCGGGCCTCGTGGTCGGGCGGCAACTCGTACCGGGCATTGCCAAGCTGAGCGACTTGCAGGGGCTGGTCGGGAATGCCCGCCACGGCAGATGAGCTGGGCACGGTGATCACGGCGAGGTGATCACGGGGGGGCTCAGGGTGTGGTGATCACCGCGGGGTGAGCACGGCGCCGCGTTCACGGCACTACATGTGAATTGCCGAGGTCCTTCCACTCGTAACGCGGCACCTGGATCCACTGGCCGCCTTTGAGTTCCGGCACTTTGTGAACCTTGGTCTGATCGACGGTCATCGTGCCGTCCTTGTCGCTGACCCAAAAATCGATATCATAAATTTGGTCCTTGGTGCCGACGACCCGAAAATCGGTGCAGGCGAAGTAATGGCCGTCGTCGAGTTGCCTCACCGGTTGATGGGTGTCGACGAACTCGAGCTCCAGCTCCTTGCCGGTCTTGTCATCTTTGAGCTTGAACACGCCATTGTGTTTCTGGCTATCCTTCAACGCGCTCTGCTCTACGGCCGACATCACTTCCCAACCACGCTTGGTGGCAAGATGTCCTGGATGTTCTGACGCCGGTATCCACCACCAGGGAATGGGTTGGCGAGCCACGGTGGTCCAATTTCCTTCCGCCTTCAGCGGCTCCTTGTAGATGCGGGTCTCGCGCACTTGCAGCTTGCCGTCCTCCGGCACCACCCAGAAATCGACCAGGTATTTTTTCTGTGCGTCTTGCGAATCGTGGAATTTCACGTCCGGGAAGAAGCCGTAACCGTCGATCGTGCGGGTGAAATCGATATCGTCATAACTCAATTTCAGATGTTCGCCATTGAGCGGATCGTCGAAGGGAAAACTCCCATTGCTCGCGCTCACCTTGTCGGCGATCAATTTCTTGACCAACGCTTCCGCATCGGAAGCGGTGTAATCTTGCATGGCCTTTTCAGTCGACTCGACGCTGCTCGCGGCCATGAAACTCCTGGCCCGTTGCAGATTCTCGACCGGGTTTGCCAGGAACGTCTTCTTGGCGCCGTCGTTGCTGAAGCAATAAAGCTTGCCGTCCTTATCGGCCCAGCTACTGACGCAGTCGGTGGCGACATGCCGGCCTTCGGCCAGCGCCTCGACGCATTGGCCGCCGAACTGCGGCTGCGGCGGGACGGCGGGATCGGCTGCGTGTGCGCGGTCATGGATGGCCGAGGACAAGGCGGCGCAGAGAATTACTGCCCAGGTGCTTCGCCGCATGACGAACCGAGGTATAGGTGCGCTGTATTGCGTCATGATATGCCCCCCGACTATTGAGACTGTATAGGCCGATTGACGGTCGAAGTCGATGCCTGAGCTAGGTGGGGCGGGGCACGCAGGGCAGGCCCCGTGGACATTCGAGTTCGGCGCGATCCCAACCTGCTGATTGAGCGGCCGCCTCATAGGTGCTCTGCAGGAAGGCGAGCAAGGTTGCTTCCGGATCGGCCGCGGTGCGGACGGCATCGTAGGGAAGCAGAAACTCACCGAGCGCTTCGCTGAAATAGGCGGCCGTGGGTTGCACCGCGGACTCCCGGAAGCCGGCCGGGGTCGGGTAGGCATACGAATAAAATGCAGCAAAGTCGGTGCCGTTGCCGCCGGGCCAGAAGCCGGCGCTGCTGACCTCGTGAGAATAGGCTTCGCGCATCACGTCGGGTGCCAATCCCGGCATCTTGCCCGTAAACGGCGGTGCTCGGCGGCCGGAAAAGCGCGTGACCGCGAGATCGAAGCTTCCCCAAAAGAAATGAACGGGGCTGCTTTTGCCGAGGAAACCGGTGCGGAATTTCTTCAGCACGTGGTCGGATTGCAACAAAACCTGCCAGAAGCGCCATGCGTATTCAGGGTCGTACGCGGTATGTACCCGGTCCCGGCTGAAGGCCGTCGCGTCCGCGATCTCGCAGGGTCTTTCGTTGATGGCGACCGCAATCCCGAGATCCGTGAGCGCCGCCATTACCGCGACGTAAAAGTCGGCGACGCTCTGCGGCCGCAGCACATGACGCCGCGCGCTGCCGTCGCTGACGGTGATGTCGAGCACATGCTCGAGAAAATCGAATTGAATCTCGAAGGAGCGGGATCCGTACGCGATGGGCGAGGTGGTCAGTCCCTTGGAGTTGACGTACAGCGGCACGTGCCAGCTGTGATTCAGCCACGGCGTCTGCATCAGACGGATTTTACCGACGATCTGCGTCCAGAGGTGCAGCGTGTCGCGCGTGTCGTGCCACGCCTCGTAGTTGAGTTCCGGCCAGAACGAATTCGTTGCTTGCGCCATGTCGATAGTCCTCACTTAGGTAATGAGACGGTCCGCCGTTTTGCGCCCGGATGTTCTTCCTTTACGATGGTGGATTGCTCGGACGAAGGGTCAAAGGATGGCATGTCATGCGTAGAACAAACTACCTTGTAGGAATTCTAGTGGCAATGAGTTGGGCGTCGACCCTGGGTTCGGCGACGGCCATTGCGGCAGCCGCCGATGGCGATCGAGTGCTGTCGATGGACCCGGCGGCGGCGGCGCGCTTCGCCGGTCTCGCGCTCAAGTGCTTGCATGCAGAGTATCCCAACCACATCAGTCACACCCTGGACGGCGACGCCGATGCCCGTCCTCCGCGTACGCTCAACCCCGCGTTCTACGGCTGCTATGACTGGCATTCGGACGTACACGGCCACTGGCTGCTGGTCCGCCTGCTGAGGCTCCTTCCGGATGCGCCGTTCGCGCCGATGGCGCGGGCCGAACTCGCGCTGAGCTTCACGGCGGAGAATATCGCCGGCGAACTGGCCTATTTGCAGCGTGCGGACCGTGCCTCGTTCGAACGGCCCTATGGTCTCGCGTGGCTGCTGCAACTGTCGGCGGAGCTGCGCCGCTGGAATGATCCGCAGGCGCGCGAGTGGGCGAGCACGCTGCGGCCGCTCGAAGCCGAAGCGGCGGCGCGGCTGAAGAGCTGGGTGCCCAAACTTCACTATCCGATTCGAATCGGCGAGCACGATCAGACGGCGTTCTCGTTCGGCTTGATTTGGGATTGGGCGGGAGTGGCCGGCGACTCGCAGATGCGCGGCGTGCTCAAGGACGCTGCGCGTCGGTTCTACCTCGAAAACCGCCGCTGCCCGATCGACTACGAGCCCTCCGGAGAGGACTTTTTGTCTCCCTGCCTCGCGGAGGCGGACTTCATGCGCAGGGTGCTGGAGCCGCCGGCGTTCGGGCGTTGGCTGTCGGGATTCCTGCCGCAGATTGCACAGAAGACGAACTCGACGTGGCTGTCGCCGGCGGTGGTGACCGATCGCGCCGATCCGAAACTGGCGCACATCGACGGGCTCAACTTAAGCCGCGCGTGGATGCTGGAAGGCATCGCCCACGGACTCGAGACGGGCGATCGACGTATTCCGCTACTCCGGGCTATTGCTCTGCAACATCGTGAGGCGGCGCTACCCGCGGTGACCGGCGAGCACTACGAGGGTGGCCACTGGCTGGGTACTTTCGCGGTGTATTTGACGAGCGATGCCGGGATTGCGCAATGAAACCCTCACGATTGAACAGCGAAACATCCGCACACACGCTCGCGGCGATCTATGCCGCCGATGCTGGTAAGGCAGCCATGGAAGTCAGTGCTTCGGAATGATGGGCGCGAGGTTCGACCGCAGCGCCCAGCCCGTGCGGCCGGCTTTGGTGCGAATGAGCACGAAGCCATCGTGCTCCGCGCTCATTCCCACGATCGATGCTTCCGGCAGTACGAATACCGGCTCCTCAATGGGCACGGGAGACACGCGAACCGGCGCAGCCTGCGTGATCACCACCGCCTCGTGCATGATCGGCCATAGCGTGAGGGCGCTGGCGATGGTCACGCCGAGAAGGGAGATTCCGGCGAGAGTTGCGGCGAGAAGTTTGCGTCGATGCCGCGGGTACAACCGCCGCGCGAGCGCGCTGACGCCGGCGACGACGAAGCCGAGGATTCCCAGCCACGCGAAGATTCGCGGACTCGCGAGCCCGGTCAGGCGCTCGAGCCTGCCGGGGGATTCCGGCGGCAGCCCGGACGCTTCGCGAACATGGCGTAGGTTAGCTTCAATGTCGGGATCATTCGGCTCGATCAGCCGCGCCCGTTCGTAGTTGAGGACCGCCAACCCGGGTTTGCCGGAGCGCGCGTAGGCGTTGGCCAAGTTGTAGAGAGCCGGGGCGGAATAACCTGCCTGGGCTTGCCCCGCGGCCGGCGCCTGCCCCGCGCTCGGCGCTTGCCCCGCGGCCGGCGCCTGCCCCGCGTAGGCCGCGGGTCCGAACATCGCGAGGGCGATGAGCAGGACACTCCACGGCGCGCGCCGGCTCATGACGTCTTCTCTTCGCTAAGTTGGCGGATGACGATCTGCGTCCAGCGTTCGAAATCGGCAGCCTTCAAATCGTCACCGGAGTAGTTGGCCTCATCCGCGAGAGCGAAGATCTGGCGGATATCATCTTTGTCGGTGTC
>DASYFQ010000073.1:0-11303 GCA_036498345.1 Steroidobacteraceae bacterium | reverse complement strand
CAAGACCGAAGGGAATGTCAACGCCGGCTACAGCTATACGGCGGGCGGCGATCCCAACAGCAACGTCGATGCGACGCTGAACCTGCCGCTGATCCAGGACACCTTGGCGGTGCGCGCGGTCATCTACAATGACAGCCGCGGCGGCTACATCAACAACGTGCCGGCGACATTCACGCGCTCGCAGACCGACGAGGGCTTCTTCAACTACAATACGGGAACGCCGAAGCGCATCCTGCCCACCGACAGCGTGTCGATCAACAATGCGAACTTCGTCGGCAACGCCATCAACCCCGTGACCTATTCCGGTATCCGGGTGTCGGGGCTCTACAAGATCAACGACGACTGGGACGTCTTGCTCACGCAGAGCTACCAGAACATGAACGCGCAGGGCGTGTTCTACCAGATGCCCACCGGCCCGGAGGGAATTACTTTCAACGCAGTCGGCGAGCCGCAGGGCGGCCGGCCGTTGCCGCCTTTGTCGGTAGCGGTGTTCAACAACAATTATGACAAGGACAAGTTCGAAAACACCTCCCTGGTGGTCGACGGCAAGATCGGCGACGTGAAACTGGTGTATGCCGGCGCCTACCTCATCCGCAATATCGAACAGCAACAGGACTACACCAACTACTCACGCGGCGTCTACGGCTACTACTACCAGTGCGCGGGGTATTCGAAGACGGCGGCGACCGGCAAGTGCTATTCGCCGAGCGCGACCTGGCAGGAAAAGGAGAAGAATACGCATCAGAGCCACGAGTTGCGCGCCAGCACGCCGGACGATTGGCGGATCCGCGGAATCGGCGGCGTGTATTGGGAAGAATTCAAGATTTACGACGATACCGAGTGGACCTACAAGTCGGTGCCGTCGTGCTCTCCCACCTACAACGACAACTGCTTCAACAACGTCCAACCGCCGCCTGGCCAGACTTCGAACAATCCGAGTATCCGCAACGACAACGTCGGTTTCTTCGACGACACACAGCGCACCATCAAGCAGACGGCGGTGTTCGGCTCGTTCGACGTGGACATCATTCCGAAGACCCTGATTTTCACGGCGGGCACACGCTACTACAAGTTCGATGAAAGCATCGTCGGCGGGGACACGGGAAGCTTCTATTGCAAGAACTTCGCACCCACGACCTACTACGGACCCTGCACCTCGGCGACCAACGGAAACGGGAAGCCGGGCGGCATCGGCATCCCGGGCAGCGCCCCTTACGGCACCAACTTCAACTTCGCGAGCTACAACAACTCGAGCTATCACGGGTTCAAGAGCCGTGCCAACTTGAGCTGGCATGTGACCGACGAGGTACTTCTTTACTACACCTGGTCGCAGGGCTTCCGCCCGGGCGGGTTCAATCGCGGCTCGAAGTTCACACAGAAGGACTCGACCGGCGCTTATCAATACCAGACTCCGACCAACTACTCTCCCGACACGCTGACCAACAACGAGCTGGGCTGGAAAACGGAGCTGTGGAACCATCGTTTGCAGATCAACGGTGCCATCTATCAGGAAGACTGGAAGAACACGATCGTGGAGTTCTTCGACCCGCAGCAGGGCTTCGGAAACCTCACCTTCGTCACCAATGGACCCAATTACCGAGTCAGGGGCGGCGAACTGCAGGTGATCGCCCGGGCAACCGAAGGACTGACGGTTCAAGGATCGGCGTCGTACAACAAGAGCCAGGAGACCAATTCTCCGTTCCTGGTCAACAACAATCCTGCGAGCCCGAATTTCGGCAAGCAGATTACCAGCATACCCAATGTCTTCGGCGCGCCCGGCAGCCCGCTGGGGCAATCGCCGTTGTTTCAGGGCAATATGCGCGCGCGTTACGAATTCGCCATCGGGGATTACAAGGCCTTCGGACAGGTGGGCGCCCAGTACTACGGGGCCTCCAACTCCGCGGTCGGAACCGTCAAGAACTATCGAATGCCGGGATATTCGACCTTTGACGCGTCTACCGGCGTGGCCAAGGACGCTTGGAACGTGCAGTTCTTCGTGCAGAACCTCGGCAACAAGAACGCGAGCACGTTCACGAACTCGTATCAGTTCATCAACACGGAGACGGTGTTGCGGCCGAGAATCGCCGGCGTGAAGTTCGGTTATAAGTTTTGATATGGTCCCCGCGTGTCAGGTGCCACCAGGGGTTTTCCCGCGAGGGCGCGCTTAGACGATCCCCTATGCGGTGAGCTGCGGTAAAGTGAAAGGCGGGCAGAAATGCCCGCCTTTTGTTTGAGGCTCCTATGGAAGCTGTGAGTTTCGATTCTTCACCGTCCGGCATCGAGACCGAAGTCAGACGCATACGCGCTGCGCTCGAACGCAGTGAGTTCGCGCCGGCGTTGCAGGCTGCGCTGCGGCTCAGGAAAGAGGCGCCGGAGAATCGCGACGTGCTCTATATGATTGCGGTCGCGCAGCGCTATCTGCAGCGAATTCCGGACGCGCTTGCAACCCTCGAGCGCTTGGAAGAGCTCCATCCCGACTATCCTCGGCTGTACCAAGAACGCGGTCATTGTTACGTGGCGCTGCGTTCCGCCGCGCCCGCGATCGCGGCCTTCGAGCAGGCTGTGAAGATGAGTCCCGCGCTTCCGGCAAGTTGGAGGGCGCTGGAGATTCTCTACCGGATGTCCGGACAGGCCGAGGCGGCGAAAAAGGCGGCAACCGAGGTCGACAATCTGGCGAAATTGCCCCCCGAAATCGTCACCGCGTTCAGCATGTTCGCGGATAACGAGATCAATGACGCGGAGCAACTGCTGCGCCGCTACCTTCTCGCCCATGGAGACCATGTGGAGGGCATGCGTCTGCTGGCGCAGATCGGCGTCAAGATGGATGTATACGACGATGCCGAGATCCTGCTGGAAAACGCGTTGGCGCTCGCTCCCGCCTATGACGCCCTGCGCTACGACTATGCCCTGATCCTGTTGCGCCGCCACAAGCACGTGCGGGCGCGCGAAGAAATGGAGAAGCTGCTCGCGAAGGACCCCGGCAATCGCGATTATCGAACGACCCATGCAACCATCTGCACCGGCTTCGGGGACTACGAAAAGGCGCTGCCTCTGTACCGGGAGATTTTGGCTGAAACGCCCGACCGGCCCGAACTGCACTTGTCGATTGCGCATGCGCTGAAAACGATCGGCAGCACGGCAGAGGCAATCCGGTCCTATCGTGCGGCCGCGGCGTCCCGGCCGCGCTTTGGCGATGCGTATTGGAGTCTCGCCAACTTGAAGACCTACCGCTTCACGGATGCGGAAATCGCGCAAATGCGCGCCGACGAGGCCGCACCGCGGATCGGGTTGGAGGACCGATATCACATGTGTTTTGCGCTCGGCAAGGCGCTCGAGGACCGCGGCGAGTATGCCGAGTCCTTCGCATTCTACGAGCGCGGCAATGCGTTGAAGAAAAGCGAATCGCGCTATCGGCCCGAGCCGCTGGAGCGCAACGCCCGCCTGCAGGCGGAAGTTTGCACTCGGGAGTTCTTCGAGGCCAGGCAGGGAGTGGGCTGCGACAGCCGCGCGCCGATCTTCATCGTCGGCCTGCCGAGGTCGGGCTCGACGCTGCTCGAACAAATTCTCGCTTCGCACTCGAAGGTCGAAGGCACCATGGAACTGGCCGATATTCTTCGCATGGTCCAGGACATGCAGGGCCGCGAAACCAAGGACTCGATTCCGCGCTACCCCGGAATTCTCGGCGAAGTCCCACCCGAGGAGTTCGCGCGTCTCGGTGAGAAATATCTGGCTGACACCCGCGTATACCGCACGGGAAAACCGTTCTTCATCGACAAGATGCCCAACAACTTCCGCCACGTCGGGCTCATCCACTTGATCTTGCCGAACGCCAAGATCATCGACGCACGGCGCGACCCGCTTGCCTGCTGCTTCAGTAACTACAAGCAGCTATTTGCCTCCGGGCAGCAGTTTACCTACAGCGTCGAGGACATCACTCGCTATTACCGGATGTATGTCGAGCTGATGGCGCATTGGGATCGGGCGCTTCCCGGCAAGGTGCTGCGGGTACAACACGAAGACGTCGTCGAGGATCTCGAGGCCAATGTGCGCCGCATTCTGGAATTCTGCGATCTCGATTTCGAACCGGCATGCGTCGATTTTCACAAGACGGAACGCAGGATTCACACCGCCAGTTCGGAACAAGTGCGGCAGCCGATCAATCGCGCGGGCGTCGACCAATGGCGCCGCTTCGACCCTTGGCTCGGGCCTTTGAAGGCGGCGCTTGCACCGTTGACGGAAACGAAACCGTGATGCGGCGGCGCTCTTCCGGTTCACGGGGAATCGGGTGCCGCCGCCGTTGCCGTTGCCGTTTTTGAGCGTATGCAAGCAACCGCATACAACCCGAATCAGCCGCAATCGCCCGTTGAGACCGAGGTTTTGCGCATACGCGGGTTGCTCGACAGCAGCCGATTCGCGGAGGCTCTGTCGGCCGCCGAATCGCTGCTCGCTCGAGTGCCCGAGAACCGCGACGTGTGGTACATGATCGCCGTCAGCCAGCGCTACCTGCGGCGCATTCCCGACGCGTTGGCGACGTTGCAGCGATTCGAGTCGATTCATCCCACATTCAGCCGTCTGTTCCAAGAACGTGGGCATTGCTATGTAGCGGCAGGTCATCCTGCGGTGGCAATAGAAGCCTATCTACGCGGGGTGAGTCTGAATCCCGCCCTGCCGGCCAGCTGGCGCGCATTGCAGACGCTGTATCGGATGACCGGACAGACCGAGAATGCCGAGATGGCCGCCGCTCACGTGGCCACGCTCGCGCAATTGCCGCCCGACATCGTCACGGCCACCGCCATGTTTTCCGACGGCGAGTGGGTACCTGCCGAAAGCATCGTCAGGGCGTTTCTCCTCAAACATGGCAACCACGTCGAAGCCATGCGCCTGCTGGCGCGGATCGGGCTCCAGCAGGATGTGCTCGACGATGCGGAAATCTTGCTCGAGGCCGTCCTCGTGCTTGCGCCGGACTATCGCGCTGCCCGCTATGACTATGCGACCGCGTTACTGCGCCGTCAAAAGCACGTGCAGGCCATCGCGGAACTCGAAACGCTGCTCCGGCTCGAGCCCGGCAACCGGGTCTATCGGACGACGTACGCAACCGCGCTCGTGGGTCTTGGCGACCATGAGCGGGCTCTTGGCCTGTATCGCGAGCTCCTCGTCGACGCCCCTGGAGCGGCCGATCTGCATCTGTCGGTGGCGCATTCGCACAAGGCGCTGGGGCGGCAGCGGGAAGCCATCGATGCGTACCACGCGGCGGCGGCTGCGCGCCCCGACTACGGCGACGCCTACTGGAGCCTGGCCAACCTCAAAACATATCGGTTCGCGGATCCTGAGATTGCGCGCATGCGTGCCGAAGAGGCTGCGGAAACCGTCATGCCAATCGACCGATATCACCTGTGCTTCGCTCTCGGCAAGGCGCTCGAGGACCGTGGTGAATTTGCCGAGTCGTATCGCTACTACGAACGAGGCAATGCGCTCAAGAAATCCGAGAGCCGTTACCGTCCGGAACCCGTCGAGCGCAACACCCGCTTGCAGAAGGCGATCTGCACGCGGGAATTCTTTGCGGCGCGGCAGGGCGCCGGTTCATCGGCCTCCTCGTCCGCTGGAATCCCGATCTTCGTGGTCGGATTGCCGCGCTCCGGGTCCACGCTCCTCGAGCAGATCCTTGCGTCGCATTCGCAAGTCGAAGGCACGATGGAGCTACCGAATATCCCGCGAATGGTGCTGGATCTCCAGGGACGGGAGCAGGACCAAGAGAACCCGCGCTATCCGCGAGTGCTCGAGGAGCTGAAACCGGAGGAGTTTCGCCGGCTGGGC
The DNA here is from genome assembly GCA_036498345.1 of Steroidobacteraceae bacterium. Taxonomy (GTDB): domain Bacteria; phylum Pseudomonadota; class Gammaproteobacteria; order Steroidobacterales; family Steroidobacteraceae; genus Bog-1198. Next base: position 5,489 of record DASYFQ010000073.1, on the reverse strand, counting down.
GACGAATACCTCGGCGACACGCGCGTCTACCGGACGGGCAAGCCCTACTTCATCGACAAGATGCCGAACAATTTCCGGCATCTTGGCCTGATTCATTTGATTTTGCCGAATGCCAAGATCATCGATGCGCGCCGCAATGCCATGGCCTGTTGTTTCAGCAACTTCAAGCAGCTGTTTGCCGCGGGGCAAGAGTTCACCTATGGCCTCGACGACATCGGCCGATACTACCGAAGCTACCTCGAGCTGATGGCGCATTGGGATGCAGCGCTGCCGGGAACGGTGCTGCGCGTCGAGTACGAAGACGTCGTCGACGATCTCGAAGGAAATGTGCGCAGAATTCTGGATTTCTGCGGTCTCGGGTTCGAACCGCGGTGCGTCGAATTCCATAAGACCGAGCGGAGCATCAGAACCGCGAGCTCGGAGCAGGTACGTCGGCCGATCTTCAAGGAAGGCATCGATCAATGGCGGAACTTCGAGCCCTGGCTCGGCACCCTGAAGGAGGTCTTGGGACGCGATTGATGATGCATCGTTCACAAACACATTTATAACGTATGACCCCTCGTGCAAAGGAAATCTAGGTACTCATGATGCTATTTAATTCACGCCTGTTGCCGGCCGCCGGTCTTGTGCTGACGGCGCTTTCCCTTGCCGCCCTGAATGCCGTCGCGGCCCCCCTGGCAGCGTACCGCCCGATCGAAGCCAGCATGTCGGACAAGACGATCGTGTTGACGGGCCGGGACCTGACGGTCGATCAAGTCGTGCAAGTGGCGCGTTACGGCGCCAAGGTTGCGTTGACCCCCGAAGCGCGGCAGCGCTCCGCCGACGCCCATGCCCTGCTCCTGGAAGCGGCAGCCGAGGGCGTGTCGGTGTACTGGTTCAATCGGGGTTCGGGTTCCGGCCGTGAAAGATTCATCTTCACCGGTGATCCTTGGTCGCCGGAGAATAAAAAGCTCCTCGAGGCCCGCCAGCTCGCGATATTCCGCCGCGGCGCCCTCGCCGGCCTGGGCCCTGAGATCAGTGAGGAAGAAATCGTGCGCGCGATGTTGGTGGTACGTGCCAACACCATGACCTTCGAGGCTGCGAGCCCGCAGCTCACGCAGCGGCTGCTCGACTTGCTGAACGAGCGCATCACTCCCGTGGTGCAGTCGCGCGGGACCGTGGGTGAAGGCGACCTGGGGCCATTCACGAACGTCGGCGCGACCATGGTCGGCGCCGGCACCGCCTACTACCGTGGCGTACGGATGCCTGCTGCCGAGGCGTTGAAACAGGCAGGGCTCGAGCCCCTGGCGCCGTTCGGAGCCGACGACAGCGAACTCGAGAGCAGCAACTCCTACGCCACCGGTCAGGCGGCGCTGTTGCTGTACGATGCACGCGAGGCCCTTTCGTGGGCGGATCTCATCTATGCCATCGATCTCAACGGCATGAACAGCAGCGTCTCCCCGCTCTCCCAACCGGTACAAGCCAATCGCCCGTTCAAATGGCTGAATTGGGATGCCGCGCGCGTGCTCGACATGCTGAAGGGAAGCTATCTGTTCGAATTGGATGACAAGCGGGTCATTCAAGACCCCGAGAGCCTGCGTACTTCGTCGATTCGACAAGGCTCCGCCTGGCAGGCCTGGGCGCAGCTGCGCGATGTCGTGCTGATTCAAATGAACTCGTCCGACCACAATCCCGCGATCCGCGTGGGTGCCTCGCCCTCGGATTCATGGGAACTCAGCACGCCGCAATTGGCGCAGTTCTACGTCAAGGGCAGCTCGCGCAATCACGGCCAGCATGGCTTCATTTTTTCGAATGCGAATTGGGATCCGTATCCCATGGCCAATGAAATCGAGGCCTTTACGATCGCGCTCGCGAACATGGATACGGCCGTCGCGCAGCGAATGCTGCGCTTCACCAGCGCGTTCTTTACCGTCATCGGTCCCTCGGACGAGTCGCCCGGGGAGCCTGGGCGCTTTCATCTGACCCAAGGCAGCGAAATCGACGCCGCAGCGCTGATGCAGGAAATCCAAGGTCTGATCAATCCCGTACCGCCCGAGGGCAACGCGCTGATTCAGAATGTAGAAGACATGCAGACGCAGACCCGGCTGAAGGTCACCCGGGCGCGCACCGCAGTCGACGACACGGTCGAGCTGTTGGCGGAAGATCTCTTGACCGGCACGTATTGGTTGGATTTGCGCAAAACTCAAAACCCGACACGCGCGTTCGGCGCTTCGCCGACGGCCGTATGGACCGTCTTTCGCGCGGCCCTGCCGTTCAACGGCGTTGGGGCTGCGTCGGCCACCCAACCCATTCATGAAATAGCGGCCACATTCATACGCAGCCATGCGGCGTCAAATTTCTACAAGGATAATGCGCGGGAACCCGACGCGGTGCCCCGCCGGCACATAACTGAATGATCGACGGCACTGCATGATCGCGAATGCTCGGATGTACTCGGTGAGCCCGGAGGCGGCCGCCCTTTGGCGCAAGCTCCTGGCGGCCGTGGTCGCGCACGCCGGGCTCGACATCACATTGGTCGAACATACCGAGCCCGCGCCGATCAACGAGCTGTGGCAGCGTTCAGACAAGGCGGCGGTGTTCATGTGCGGCCTGCCTTTCTCCCGTTCCGATCCTCGCCCCGAGCTGATCGCGGCGCCGGTGCCCTCGCCGGCCGCTTTTCGCAGCATGCCCGAATACTGGAGCGAGATGGTGGTCCGACGGGACAGCGACTTTCACACCATCGAGGACACTTTCGGCGGCCGGATTGCGCTGACCGTGCCGGACTCCCAGTCGGGATGCTTGGCGGCTCTGTACTATCTGATGACGGCCGCGAATAGATTTCCGCCGTATGGTGAGGTGATTACCCCGAAAGTCACGCCCCTAGGTGCGATGTCCGCGGTCATCGACGGCGCGGCGGATGTCGCACCCATCGACTCTTATGCTTTTTGCTTATTACAGAAGTATCGATCGGACTTGACGTCGGTGCTCCGCACCATTGGTCGAACCGCACGCACTCCGATTCCGCCCCTGGTGGCGTCGGTCGGGGGACTCGAAACCCTGCAAGCCGCCTTCCTTGAAGCACATCGAATCGCCGCCATTGTTCCCTTGATGGCGGATTTGCTGCTGGAAAGGTTCGTACGTCCGGATCCGAGTTCTTATGATGCGCTGCGCTTGAATTTTGCAACCGCAACACGCTATTGGCGAGCCCGCCCCCTGGCTGCCTCGGTGCACCCGGCGTTCGTTTTCGACTCGGTGTGAGTTCGCCATGAGCTTCGCGAATTCGGTGGTTAGCCGGTAAAATAAGGCCCGGAGCCAAGCCATGCAATTTCTCAAGCAAAAGTTTTTCCGAGTCGATGGGCCAACCTGGTTGGTGGCATTGGCCCTGTATGGCGCCTGGATACTCCTGGTATGGTTCGCCGTCCGCCTGCCATGGTGGGTCATCATGCCCGTGGGGGCCTATCTCCTCGCCTGGCACTTTTCGCTTCAGCATGAGGCCATTCATTCATTCCGCGGCGTGCCGGCATGGCTGCGTTTCGCAGTGGTGTTTCCACCCCTAGGCCTGTGGTTTCCGTATCCTCTCTATCGAAAAAGCCATACCACCCACCATCGGGACATCAATCTGACCATCCCGGGGGTGGATACCGAGTCCTACTATGTACTCAAGGCCGATTGGGCGCGCATGGGACCCCTCAGGCGACGTGCGTTGCTCTTCAATCAGACCATGGCGGGGCGACTCTTGATCGGGCCCATCCTGCGGTTGTGGTCTCTCCTCAGCAAGGAAACGCGCCGCTTCGCCCGCGGCGACTACAGCCATTTGCCGCACTGGGCGGTGCATGTCGTCGCGGTGGGAGCTCTCTTTTGGTTTATTTCCGGAGTCTGCGGCTTTCCCTGGTGGCAGTACTGTCTGCTCGTCGCCTATCCGGGTTTGAGCTTGAGTCTGCTGCGGGCCTTCACGGAACATCGGGCGGCCGAGGACTCGCAGGAGCGAACCGCATCCGTGGAATCAAATGTGTTATTCGGATTGCTGTACCTGTATAACAATCTGCACGTCGCGCATCATTTGAAACCGGCCATGCCGTGGTACGACATTCCGCGCTTCTATCGCGAAAATAAGGATGAGCTTTTGTCGAGCAACGGAAACTTCATCTATACGGGATATGCAGTGCTTGCCCGGCAATATTTTCTGACCCCCGTGTTCAGTCCCGTTCATCCCACGCTGTAAGAGCATCGCATTGCCCGGCAAAACTCGCGCGATCGTCGCGACCTCGATCGGCAACATGCTCGAGTGGTACGACTTCACGGTCTACGCATTGTTTGCGGGCTACATCGCCGGCAACTTCTTCCCCGGCGATGACCCGAACACGCGCCTGCTCAAAACCTTCCTGGTCTTCGGACTCGGGTTCGTCGTCCGCCCCTTGGGTGCCGTGCTCATCGGAAATTTCGGCGATCGGGCCGGGCGCAAGGCCGCGCTGACCTTGACCATTCTGTTGATGGCCGCCGGCACCGGCATCATCGCGTTCTCCCCCACCTACGCGTCCATCGGTATCGGCGCCCCTCTGCTGCTCTTGCTCGGACGCGTGCTGCAGGGGTTTTCGGCAGGCGGCGAAGTCGGCGGCGCCACGGCCTATTTGCTGGAGAGCGCCGACCCTGCGCAACGCGGCCGCGTCGCCTCATGGCTCGAGGCCAGCATGGGGATGGCCAATATATTGGGCGCCCTCGCGGCGTTCTCCGTCACTGCCGTTTTGAGCACGGACGAGGTGCAGTCCTGGGGTTGGCGGCTTCCCTTCATCTTTGGGTTGGCCATCGCTCCGGTCGGCTTGTACCTGCGGCGCACGCTGGATGAAACCGACGCATTCCAAGCGGAAACCGCGCGGCGCGCCCACGATCATGTCCACGACAAGGCGCCTCTGCTCGAGATATTCCGGCATCACGGGCGCAGCCTGTTCGTCGGCTTTTGCGTGGCCGTGCTGTGGGCCGTCGCGGTCTACGTCCTGATGATTTACCTGCCCACCTATGTGCAGCACCCGGACACGTTCAATTTCAGCGCCCGGCAAGCCTTCGGTGCTTCCTTGATCGGCAATATTCCCTTCGTCATCGGGTGCGTCTGGTTCGGCTCCCTCTCCGATCGAGCCGGCAGACGCCGCAGTTTGTTTCTCAGCGCGACTCTGCTGCTGGTGCTGGTCTGGCCTCTATTCCTGTGGCTGAAGGCGGACCCGAGCCTCTCGACCCTGATCATCGTTCAATGCATCGTGTGCGTGCTGGTGGCGAGCTTCGTCGGCGTCGCCCCGGCCGCGCTCTCGGAAATCTTTCCGACCGGGGTCCGCTCGACCGGAACCTCCCTGGTGTACAACGGGGCCTTCACGCTGTTCGGCGGCTTCGCGCCCATGATACTCACCTGGCTCACGCAGCGATCGGGCGGATCGATTTATTCGCCGGCGTGGTATGTGATGCTGGCCGCGGCGGTTGCGCTGATCGCCATTCCCTTCCTGGGGCATCGAGAAGCGCCTGCC